>DATASP010000160.1:0-11128 GCA_036269155.1 Candidatus Udaeobacter sp. | reverse complement strand
CTGCTTTGCGGGCGGGTTGTGCCATCTGGAATCGGGGTGCCAAGCGAATAATTGCCGAGGGTGAAGGCATCGCCGAAATGATTGAAGTCCGCTGTAAACAATTAACTTTGCTTGAATGGAACGCGGAACCAACGTTGCATGTATGACCTCTTACACTCTCGAGCGGTTGGCTTTGTTCGATCGACGGTCAAAGGCCGTGAAGACGCGCCACGGCAAGGACCGGAAGGTGCGCCCGACGCGTGGCTCGAGATTGAACCGCGATTCGTGGAGGCATTGTTAGGCATGGAAGTCGGTCACGAATTGATTGTGATCACGTGGTTGCACCAAGCGAAACGCGATGTGTTGAAGGGGCATCCGCGCAGCGACGAAACTCGGCCCCTTACCGGCGTGTTTTACACGCGTTCACCTACGCGACCGAACCCTCTTGGGCTGCATCCCGTCACGGTGCGCGAGATTGACGGCACACGCATAAAGATTGGGCCGATCGAGGCATTCGACGGCACACCGGTGGTCGACATCAAGTCAGCCTCGACGCGTGCGAACGTTTGATCAGCGAATGGGCTAATCGAACAAAATAGGAATTAAGAAGGAAGATCCAGAAAACGGATGAAAAGCCGTTCAAACTAGCGGCGCGCTCAAAGCGCTCTAACTTATAATTTGTTTTTCAATCCAAAGGAGGAATCAAATGCCTGAACAAAAATCCAACGAAATTTCCCGCGACCGTCTCGCGGAGCTGTTGAACGAAGACCTGGCTCGCGAATATCAAGCCATCATCGCGTACGTCGTCTATTCGCAGGTGCTCAAGGGCGCTGAATACATGGACATCGCCGCTCAGCTCGAAACTCACGCCAAGCAAGAACTCGATCATGCCCTGATCCTCTCGCGGCAAATCGATTACCTTGGCAAAATGCCGGTGGTTAATCCGAAGCCGGTTCGCACATCGAAAAACGCGAGAGACATGCTCCGTTACGATCTCGATAATGAAAACGAAACCATTCGTAATTACCGCGATCGCATCCCGCAGTGCGAAGCGCTCGGTGAATACGCGATGGCTGAACAGATTCGTGAGATCCTCGTGCAAGAGCAGGACCATCAAATCGATTTAGCCACTGCCCTGGGTGAAGAAGTTCCAAACGTCAACGCCGGTCCCCAGCGACGTACTTTGCGCAAGCGTCGCTAGCGCTTCTTGCTAGTCTCGGTACGGTGGTCGCTAAAATCGCGCACTTTAGTGCTGGTCTCGTTCGCGATGTTGAGAGTTGAGAGACGGAGCTTACAGCAAAGGTCGAACGCCCAACTCCGATAAATCACGAGCAGGCGTCCAACCCGCCTCCGCCGTGGACGGGCTCCGCCGTGGCGAGCGCCCAACATCAAAGTCAGACTAAGGCATTCAGTAGAGAATCGGGGGTCAGCTCACTCGTAAGACCGACATCTTTGCTCGAGATTCAGAGCTTGCGAGCGACAATTACCAACCAAAGGCTCGCATCGGGTTCGCTTGATCCATTGGTCGAGCGTGGTAGTTCGTAGAGGTTTTCAATTACGAATCCTGATTCGTTTAACTGCGAACTCATCGCAGTCAGGCTCCAGTGCGTATCAACAATGCAAAGCTCGCGTTTCCCATCGCGGATCGTGACCTTGAACAATGTGCCTTCATTAAAATAATCCCGGTTATTGAAGTCCGTTGAATAGTTAGAAAACTTGCACATCCGAAAACATGGATGCGTCACCGATGCGATGAGGCGACCATTCGCGCGAAGAAGCCTGGCAATTTTTTTCAATGTGTCCAAGCAAGCCTCCCGACTGGTAAGGCACATCCAGACTGCATTAAATGTTAAGACATCAAAACTTCCGGACTGAATTTCCTCTATCGCCCCGGTCACGCGGATTTGCTTGAAATTCGCGCATAGAGGCCGCGCGAGCGATGTCATTCTTGGCGCCGGGTCATATGTAACTATTTCCTGTACCTGCAAGCTCTCCGCGCACAGGACGGCAAACTTTCCGTCACCGCCACCGTAATCTAACAATCGTTTCGGTTGAAGCGTCCTTAGTTTCTCGCGAATGAAAGCAAGGACAGCCCGCTCTTCTGGGTCATCCATATCAAAATATGCGTCTGCAATCGCATTCCAGTCAGTGACGTTCATTCAGGCGGTACGACGTCCAAAATAGTTGAGAGTTGAGAGTTCGGAGTTGTGAGAAAGAACGGAGGAAATTAAAACCGCAAAGGGGACGAAGGCTAAACGGAAGAATCAGGAGCGAAGGCACAAAGTGGTATCGTGAAAGGAATGGATTGCGGCCCGGAAAATCTATAAGTACGACGCTGCGTGAGACGATCGCGCCGTTGGCCCGCTTGCATCCGAAAGCCGGGCAAGTAACAGATTCTCATGACGAACTATATGATCATAAAGCAACGCGTCACTGACCTCGCCCGGTTCCGAGCCGCCTTCGACGAGCTGAAGCCTGTGAGGGAAAAGCACGGCCTCAAAGACCTTGGCCAGTTCCGCGCTGCCGAGGAGTCCGATATCGTTATCGTCATGCTGGAAGTGACTGATATGGCCAGGGCCAAGGAGTACTGGCACTCAACGCTGCTCGCCCAAGGCAGGGTGAGGGCTGGCGCCGTCGGATTGGTGCCGGCTGGCACCTCGGTGCAGGCGGACAGCACCAATCAGGTCTGGCTGACCAATGGTCTCGTGCGAGAGGCCATCGCCGGCAGATCCGGCGCGCGACGCTGAGTGGCACCCGCCGGCCGCGTCTTCAGCGCCACGGCCGCGTCAGCTCCAGTGATGGATTTCACGGCGACGGCCTCCTTCAGCGCCATGAGGAGGGAATTTGGGGTGAGAGCCTACTATCGACACAGAGCGAATCCGTCAACCGACAGTATTCGACTGCGGATCCCAAAAGTCGCCTTCCAAGCCGAGGCCGGCGAAGATGGAACGCATCTCATCGGGCTGCGGACGTCGCGAGTTCTCTTGTAAACGCGTCGAATACCAAGTCGTCGCGAGCGTCCATAGCTGGTCCATCGTGACGAGCGGCCGGGTGCGGTAAGCATGCGCGGCGCACCACTCACGAACCTGTTCTTCCGACCGGAAGAAAAGCATGTTGTTTCAGGTAAAAACAATGTCGTCCCACCACCTGGCCGCGGGAACAAGACAATGAAAAAGCCAGCTGCAAGGCGGCGGACCCTCCAAGCCAATCTCCAGAAGGAGCGGTTCACCGGATTGCTCACACCGGGAATGAACTCGCCCCGGGCGCTGCAGCGCTGCCGGTATGCCGAATGAATCCCAGGCGCAATTAGCGAAATACTTCGTTTCATCGACAATGACGACATGTTGGGTCGGTACGCCGGAAAATGGGGGAGCCATCCGAATGGATTCTCCATCGGGTTCCAACACCAATACTCGCTGAGCGCGCAGCCTAACATACGCTTCGCGGACGCTGCTGACGTCGGCGCGAGCGCGTTCAGCTACAACTTGTAGCGACGGCCTCTGCCCGGTCTCGGCGAAGTGCCGGTAGATCGCCAGTTTCGTCTGCGTATCGAGACTCATGCGTTAGCTGAGGTCGGGAATGTGTTATCTTTGGCCACAGGTAAACACAGATTTTCACGGATGGATCAAATCTGGAAAGCAGGAAATCAGGGTTAAACCGAGTGGTTGATCCTTTCGGAAGCCTTTCTTCATTCCAAGTTGGAAAGCCTGGCCCTTGCTCAGTTTACCCGCTGTGGTGGGCATCCGTTGCAGCCTAAGCGATCTTGGATTTCCAAAGTTTATGAAAACGATCAAAGGTTATTATCTCGTCAAGCCGGAAGAGCTGCACTGGCGACCGTCGAACTTGATGAAAATACCGAATGCGGATTATCTGGAGCGAACGGGCAGCGAAAACATTGGCGCGCGGATCTGGCGATTACCGCCACAGAGCGCCAACACGCTGCACAAGCACATCCAGTCGGAGGAATTCTATTTGGTGCTGGAAGGCACCGGCCGGATGCGCGTCGGCGACGAGACGTTGACCGTGCCGAAATATGGAGGAGTACTGGTCGGGCCGGAGCAATTGCGGCAGGTGTTCAACGACACTGACGAGGAGGTGCTCTGGCTGATCCTGGGCGCGCCGGAGGAACTGGAATTTTTGCAGGGTTCAAAATCCAAAATAGATCTTTCTCTACTCTATCCCGTCGATCCGAAACAACTGCCAAAGGAATTAGCGGGAGCGGAATGGCCGAAGAGTTGATCGCGGGCTGATGAAACAAAGGGAGCAGATTCGCACATAGAAATTGAAAGAAGTGGTTCGCAGCCACTGCGCAGGTTGAGAGTTGATCGTTGAGAGTTCCTCCTTCATTAAAACTACTCCGAAAGCTTGACTCACTCGCTCCCGCTGATTTGAAACTCGCTCGCCTCCCTGCGCCATTCGCGAGCGGGCGGCGTGACAAGCGAGTGACTAGTGAGCAGTGAAAGGACCGAGACGGGGGTGATGCGATGGTTAACCAATCTGCAGGCTGTCGATTCGATTACGTGTCGAGCCAATGGCGCTCGGCCGCAACGCGCACCAGTCCGGCGCGGCTACGGAGGCCGAGCTTTTTGAAAGCGGCGGTGCGATGCCCTTCCACCGCCGGAATCTTCAGGTCTAACGAAACTGCGATTTCCGCGTTAGTCAGGCCGTTCGAGAGAAGTTTAGCGACGGCCAATTCGCGTGCAGTCAGCGCCTCAGTGGCCGATGTGCCTCGTGCAACCGAAGCCCGTTGGCGGCGCGGAACGGCTGGATCGAAATAGGTGCCGCCCTTGCTCACGATCCGAATGGCGTTAATCACGTTTTCGGGCGCACCAGTCTTCATCACGTAACCGCTGGCGCCAGCGGCTACCATTTCCTCGAGATAAGTTGATTCACCGTAGAGAGTGAGACCAATGATTTTCGCTTTGGGCTGAAGTCGTTTAAGCCGGCGCGTTGTTTCGATGCCATTCATTTCCGGCATTGATCCGTCCATCAAAACGACATCCGGATTAATGTGCGAGAGGAGTTGGAGCGCAGCCCGGCCGCAGCCCGCTTCGGCAGCGACCTCCAAGTCCGGTTGCAGATTGATGACCTTACGCAGCGCTTCGCGAAGGCCAGCGTGATCGTCAACCAACATCACGCGAATTTTCTCCTTTGTCTGCTTTCGCTTCATTTCGTCTTAGGAATGGGGATGCGGACGATCAGAGTGGTACCCTGCTTTGGCGCCGATTCGATGTTCAGGCTCCCGCGCAACACTTTTAATCGCTCCCGAATTCCGCTAAGTCCGAGTCCCCCTCTTTGATCGGCTGCCGGCCGCCGTTTTGTCGTCTCGAATCCGCGGCCATCGTCTTCGATAATTGCCTGAGCGTGGCCGGCGGTACGTTGGAGAATAATACTGACACGCTTCGCTTCGGAATGTTTGCCGACGTTGTTGAGTGCTTCCTGGATGATGCGATAGAGCGCGGTCTCAGCTTCCTCCGAAATATCGGCGGAAGCGTATTGACTAGACTCTACGTCCACGTCGATGGCGCAGTGAGCGGACCATGTTTCGACGAGATTGCGAATGGCTTTGACGAAGCCGAGATCGTCCAGGGTGGATGGACGCAATTCAAGCGCCACGCGATGAAGATCTCGCGCAGTCTGCGCGGCCAATTCCTGAAGTCGCAGAACCACGTCTTGAAATTTCTCTGGCGCGGCATCGTGCAACGACTTGAGACCGAGATTAAGCACGGTCAGGTTCTGACCCATTTGATCGTGCAGTTCGCGGGCAATACGGCGGCGTTCTTCTTCCTGCGCGTTGAGCAATTGACGACGCAACGCTTCGCGCGATGCTTCGGCGCGCTCGCGCTCGCTCATCTCGCGGCGAAGTTGCTCATTAGACTCGACCAGCTTGGCCGTGCGTTCCTGGATAAGAGCTTCGAGTTGCCGGGCGCGATCGGCCAATTGTTCGTGCGCATCACGCAGCTCGCGTTGGGCGCGGCGTTGTTCTTCGAGAAGATCGCGGACTTGAAATTGTCGACGGCGGGAATTCAACGCCACTTCGACCGAACGCAAAAGTGTCATCGAGCTGATCGGCCGTTCCAGGAGAGTGACTGTGCCTGCGGCATCGGCGGCCAGTTCCAACAATCGGATCAATCGTATCTCGCCACCAGTGGTGAGGATGATCAGCGGCAACTCCGACCAGGCTGGCTGCACCTTGAGCGCCTCGACCACATCCAAACCCCGCTCCGTTTCCAGTGCTTCTTCGGTGAGGAGGAGAGCGCCGGCGCCGGCGTTTATCTCAGCGCAACATTCGGCTGCGCCGCTGCAAATTCTGATCGATAACCCACGGCTGGTGAGCAATTGCGCGATGGCACGGGCATCCTGGCCGACCGGCGCCATCACCAGTACGCGCCGGTCATGATCACTGTTTCGCATTACGCGGCGACATCATTTTCTCAGCCCCACCGTGAAAGACAGGGATACCGGTCAAAACACCTTGGAATTCTCTCAACGGCTCGCCGATGCGAATCCCTTTGCCTGGTTCCAGCTTGAATTCGCGAATCGTCTTCTCGTGGTGGCCGCTCCGCTTTTTAATCACGGCGATCGATTGCTTCACCTCGCCGGCGGCTTCGAAGAAGCGCAAAGTTATCACCATATCGGACAGATAGCTAAGGTCGACCGGCGCCTCGGCCGCAGCGACCAGTCCGTGCTGGGCGAGGATGAGAATAGTGACGACGCCTTGCTGATTCAGATAAGAACTGAGCTCGTGGAGTTGGTTGCTGAGATATTTCTCGCCAGGCATGGCGTTGAGATAACCATTGAGGCTGTCAATCACTATGAGTTTGCATCCCGCGGCGACGTTGTGACGAATGCGAGACGCGAACTCGCCGGGTGAAATCTCCGCCGGATCGACTTGCTGCACGGTGATGAGACCGCGTTTTATATATGGTTCCAAATCCAATCCCATCGCTTTGGTGCGAGCGAGCATGATGCCGCGCGTTTCGTCAAAGGCGAAGAACATCGACCGATCGCCATTCGCCGCCATCTCTCGCGCAAATTGTAACGCGAGTGTGGACTTGCCGGTGCCGGCCGGGCCAAGAATGAGCGTTGTCGTTCCGCAATCCACACCGCCACCGAACAAATCGTCGAGCGGTTTGATCCCGCTGGACACCGATTGACGGCGGAATTTTGTGTGGTGCTCGGCCGCGATCAGCCGCGGGAAGATCCGCAAACCGCCGGTCTCGATCATGTAATCGTGATAGCCTTCGCGGAATTTGATGCCGCGGAGCTTAAGCACGCGCAGTCGTCGCCGGGACATGCCGTAGTCGGGCGAAAGCTGTTCCATCTCAATCACTCCGTGGCTCAAGCTGAGGACGTGCGGATCAACACCGATTCCGCTTTTGTCATCCAGCAGCAGCACCGTGCTTTTGAGCCGGGCAAAATGTTGCTTCAAGTTCAGCAGTTCGCGCCGGTAACGGAGCGGCGTCTCCGCGATCAAGCGGAATTCCGAGAGTGAATCGAAAACGACGCGCTTGGGACGTATTTTCGTGGCTTCGTCGATCAACAATTTACTGATTTTGTTTAGCTCCATCTCCGAAGGATGAAAGACGGTCGTTTGCTCTTCTGGCCTGAGCAGCTGCTCGATTGCGGACAATTCCATGAGCGGAATTTTTTCCAGCGACCAACCATGCGATTGCGCCACCTTCAATAACTCTGCGCGCGTTTCAGAAAGCGTAATGTAGAAGACCGATTCACCGCGACGCACACCCTCAAGCAAAAATTGCAAGGCCAACGTGGTCTTTCCGGAACCGGGATCGCCTTGTATTAAATAAAAGCAGTCGCGGGCCACGCCGCCGACTATGACGTCGTCCAGTCCCTCGACGCCGCTGGGGCAGCGTTCACTAGTGGGAATGACCTGCGGGATTTTCGAAGATCGAGCGGATTTCATAACAAGTGATTAACAGATTTTGCTTCGGGCTATAATTCGACTGCGCCTCAAGCCTTTTGTGTGGATGGGCAGGCGTTGTAAATGCATCGCATCAGGGATAGCTCATGAGTGGATCTAATTCGCTGTGCTAAAGCGAGTAGGAAGATGGAATGGGGCGAGCACGCATCATCACGCCGACGTAACTTTGGGCGGCAATTCTTTGTCAAACGGCAGAGCTCACGGCTGTGAAGACGCGCCGCGGCGCGGACCGGAAGGTGCCCTTTTGCCTCTCGGGCGATGCTTCGCGTGAGTCGCCATCTGCGCCGATTGTGATAGCCTCGGTAAACCGAATGGGCTCAATCTTCCTCAGTTACAGGCGAGAGGACTCTGAAGGTCAAGCTGGTCGTCTGTACGACGATCTTGTTGCCGTCTTCGGTTCCGATTCGGTGTTTATGGATGTTGCCGCCATACAACCTGGGCGCGATTTTCGGAAGTCCATCGATCAGAGCTTAAACTCCTGCGGGGTGTTTCTGTCTCTGATCGGCAAGAGTTGGTTGACCGCAAAAGACACTTCAGGTCAACGCCGTCTAGACGACCCTGCCGATTTCGTTCGTATTGAAACGGTCGCGGCTCTGAAACGCGACATCCCGGTGATTCCCGTTCTGGTGCAAGGCGCGTCAGCTCCCAAGTCAGATCTACTGCCGGATGATTTGAAGGAGCTAGCGTTTCGCAACGCAGTCGAACTCACGCACGCGCGCTGGGCCTCCGATATCCAAGTGTTGATAAATGCTTTGCGTCCTCACATTTCTCAATCAGGCCCAAAACCCGAACCAGAACGAGTCCAGGCAGGCAGTAAGCTAACATCAACTAAGTTCCTCGCCATAATTGCGGTTCTTCTCGTCATTGTCATCGGGCTCGCGTTTTATTTCCGGCCCGTTAAGAAGGCAGTGGATAAGTCTGCCAATCCCCCGGCGGAGATCACGACAACCTCAGCAGCCGTCGATTCATCCCCGCTCGTGCCCATGAAGGGAAGTCCAGAAAAAGTAGTGTCCGCGCCTGCAACAACAAATGCGGTGCCCGCCGGAGTCGAAGACTTCTCACTGGTTGCTCGACAGGAACCTCTCGCAGACAATCCCAAGCGCTACACATTCACATTGTCACTTGATGCTCCGGCATTAGTCGACGACATCGCGCGCGTTCATTACGATCTTGTCTATGGCCCGAATCCGCTTTCGCTTGAAGGCGGTGCCGCACCCTCGTTCAGCGCAGTGTATGAAGGCTGGGGCTGCTACGAAACTGTCGTTATAACGGTGTACTTGAAATCACCCGGTTCGCAGCCGGTCAAGAAAACCTTCAATATGTGTAAGGCTCTGACTTACTAAACTTGTCTCCAACTCGCTCAAAGAGACCCAACGAATTCCCTCCTGTCGCCCGCCGAAATTGCGCGCTGAGCGTTGGGATTGCGACAGCCGACGGCATCGCCATGTCTGATTGCCGATCCTGGCACAGGCGATGTCGGTCTAATCGCCCATAATAAGTTCGCGACCTACTCAATCTCCGCAGTGATCGTACCGTTCACGTCCTTCAACGTGACCGTGTCGACTCCTGCGAGATTTACCTTTTCGAAAGTTACTGAAAGTCCCTCGTCGTCCACCAGGTTGAAATCCCAAGTCTCTGATTTTGCGTCGTTCTTGAAGCGGACCTGGATCTTTGCCCCGGCGGCGAGCACTTTTCCGTTGAGAAGGAGATTTGCGTCCCAATCCTTGTTGCCAGAGGCGGTGATATAAAGACCTTCAAAGCTGCGCGCGGTCTGGTTCACAAGGGTGAAGTCGAGATCGGAATCGGACGCGAATACGTTTGCGAGGCTCAGGAGAAGGATGAAGAAAAGGAAACGAAATTTCATGAGTGAAGGCTATTTCCACTTTTTCTTCTTGTGAGAGCTAGTCTTTTTGTAAACGGTGCGACCGTATTGGTCCTTCACCTTTGTAGTCTTGAACACTCTCTTGCCTTTGTTTTTCTTGCTTGTGTATTCGTAATAGCGTGGTTGGCGGTAGATCTTAGGCTGGTTGTAGTAGGGGTCGAAGTCGCTCGGATAAGGCCGGTCGCCCACATACACGACGAAGTCGCCGGGCAGGAACAAGGCATGGCTTGCTTCGGGACAGCCGACGACAAGAAAACCCATGATCACGATCAGTGAGAGGAAGCGAAAAATCACGCTGCATCGTCTATCAAGAGTGTTTGGCCAAGTCAAAACAAAATTAGGGCTGCGAAAGATTGGCGATCATCGATTGGGAATTCTGCCGAATTCCGGGCTTGCACCGAACACCGGGGTCGCCTCTAAACTCCGAAAGCGTTCGCCCGCCACCGCGGGCAAACTTGGCAGGCTATTTGACGTTGGCTCTGCGAAATCTGAAACGCTAAGGATAAACGATGGTGCGATACTCTTTTGAATGAGCAGGGCGTTTGTCAAAGAAGACGTCGATCTTCCGGAGCGAAGCGGACGGAAGCGATCGGCGTCTGGATTGCCGCCGGGTGCCACCAATTACATCACCGCGCGTGGCGCGAAGCATTTGCGCGACGAACTGGAAAAACTTCGCGCAGCAAACACGGACAGCACGCGCGTGGCCGAATTGGAACAAATTTTGGCATCGGTCCACGTTGTCGATCCTCCGGATCCGGCATCGAACAGCGTTGCCTTGGGGGCAACGGTGACAGTAAGAGATAAAAAAGGCCGGACCGAAAGCTATACCGTCGTCGGTGTTGACGAACTCGATTTTGATCCGGATGCCGTCAGTTGGATTTCTCCCATCGGAAAGGCGCTCCTCGCCGCGGACATGGGCGACTCGATTACGCTTGAGGATGGACGCACCGCGAAAATCGTGAAGATCGAGAGAAAAAGTAACACGTGACGAGATCGCAGGCGACCATCCTTCACTAAAGCTTCGGCGTGGCAAGCACGCCTGCCGCTACAGAGAACGCCAACTCCGATAAATCGCGAGCGGGCGCCCAACGTCGAAGTCGGCATGCATCCTAAGCGGCTTATGATGAGCGTTGATTGGTTCGCTCATGTTCAGATTCGTGCGCGCAAACTCAAATTTTTTTTGCGCTCATTCACTCCAACGTCTTCAACTCACCGAGCATGGTGGGGATCAATTCTGTGACAGTCGGATGAATGTGCATGGCGCGCTGAATCACCGTGTATGGCGCGTTGGCGTACATCACGTCGAGGATCGAATGAATTAC
>DATASP010000159.1:0-5067 GCA_036269155.1 Candidatus Udaeobacter sp. | reverse complement strand
GCAAGCATGGACAAATCAGTTGCCGTACTGCCGTTCGAGAACCTCAGCTCGGACAAGGAGAACGCGTTTTTCGCGCAGGGTATTCAGGATGAGATCATCACCACGCTCTCGAGGATCAGCGGGCTGCGCGTGATCTCGCGCACTTCCACCGCGCACTACAGCAGCGCTCCGGAAAATCTGCCTGAGATCGCGCGGCAATTGCGCGTGACCAATGTACTCGAAGGCAGCGTTCAGAAAGCTGGCGATCGCGTGCACATCAACGTGCAGCTAATCCAGGCCGACAATGACGCGCATCTGTGGGCACAAAGTTATGACCGGCAGTTGATCGACATTTTCGGGGTGGAAGCCGAGGTCGCGAAAAGTATTGCCGACTCGTTGCAGGCCACTCTTTCGCCGCAGGAAAAAGCGCGTGTCGAAACCAAACCAACAACCAATGCCGACGCGTACGTGCTCTATTTGCGCGGCCGCGAATACCAGACGCGGCCGGATAATCTGCTGCAGGATTTCAAGTCAGCGATAAATCTTTTCGATCAAGCGGTGAAACTCGATCCGAAGTTCGCCCTTGCTCGTGCGCGCCTCTCGGCAACGGCCAGCCTCGTATACCACTTCTACGAACCAATCGAGACGTGGAAACAAAAGGCGCAGGTTGAAGCGTTCGAATCGTTGCGACTCCAGCCCAACCTCGGCGAAGGCCATCTTGCGCTCGGTCTTTACCATTACTATGTCGAAGGCGATTACGACGCTGCGCTGCGCGAACTGAAGCTCGCGACGGAGGCGCTTCCCAACGACGGCGACGTGGTCCTCTACACGGCCGCGGTGCAAAGACGCGCCGGGCATTTCATGCAGGCGCTCGCTGCGTATCGACACGCCGAAGAGATCGACCCGCGCAATTCGATCACGCTGTACGACACTTCGCAGACCTACTTCGGTCTGCGCGATTGGCGCACTGCGGCCGAGCGAATGGATCGGGTGCTCGCGCTTTTTCCCGATTCTTTCAACGTCAGAATACAACGCGCCTACGTTGAGTTCTTTTGGAAAGGCAGCACGGCACCAATCAAAGCCGCACTGCAATCTTTGCCCCCGAACCTCGATCCCGATGGCGTTGTCACGTTCGCTCGTTGGGATCTAAGCTTGATGGATCGGGATACGGATGCTGCAGAAAAAGCCCTGGCGAACTCTCCGCTCGACACGATCACTTCGCAGACCGGCGTGCCCTTGCCGAAGAGCTATCTTCAAGCGTGCGTTTTCCTGGTGCGCGGCGACACGGCCAAAGCACAGACGGAGTTCGAAGTCGCGCGGCCCGCGATTGAAAAACTTGTAGCTGAGAGTCCGCAGAGCGGGACACGCCGCGCGCAGCTCGGATTGCTGTATGCGTTCCTTGGACGAAAGGAGGACGCGCTGCGCGAAGGAAAACGAGCCATGGAGCTGATTCCCATCACGCACGACATAGTCGAGGGAGCAGTGGTCGAAGCTTTCTACGCCACGATCTGCGCCCGCACTGGAGCAACGGACGAAGCGATCTCACGAATTGAGCGACTCCTCACCACGCCATTCGCCGTCGATTATGATGACGCAAGCATCACGCTTTCAGACCTGCGGACGCGATGGGAATGGGATCCGCTGCGAAAGGATCCGCGTTTTCAAAAAATCCTCGCCGGGCCAGAGCCGAAGACGATTTACAAGTGATAATCGAGGAAGCGGAACTCCGATTGCTGACGATCTCAGCAAATTAAATTCCACTTCTAAGTGCACAGGATTTTATTGGTCCTCAGGGTATTTCAAAAATCTCGACCTGGTTAGCAATACCGCGTAGCGAGCGCTTCTCCGGGGTCGCGGCGATGCCGTTTGATTGCAACAACTTCGAGGCTTCGCTGTCGGTCACGACCCCTCTGGTCGCGAAAATGGAGCGTGACGTCGCGAGTCCCTGGACGCGCGCGGCGATATTCACAGTTCGTCCGAAATAGTCTTGCCGGTCATTCAGCGAAACGGCCAGACACGGCCCCTCATGGATGCCGATCTTCAACAGCAAGTCACCTTTCAAATCCTTCAATGCTTCTCGCATCTTTAGCGCTGCCGACATCGCCCGGTCTGGCGTCGGGAATGTCGCCATCACCGCGTCGCCGATTGTCTTCACTACGGCGCCGCTTTCCGCAGCCACGATTTCATGCAAGACCCGGAAGTGCGCGCGCACCAAATCGTAGGCAACCAGATCGCCAACTCGTTCGTAGAGTTCTGTTGAGCCTTTAAGGTCGGTAAACAGAAATGTGAGACTGGTAATTTTAAGCCTCTGATCCACGTCGAGCGCGTCAGTGCGATGAATATCGCGGAATGTTTGGTTGGTCAGAAGACGCTTCGCGGTCAAAAAGGGGCGACGTTTGCGGATGAAACTGTGGATCTTGTCGGTAACGATCCAAATACCAGGCAAAGTACGTACCTTTGCGCGGTTCTCCAAAGTCAGTTGCAAAGGGCCTGGCCGCATCTGTACCGTCTTGGCCGGTGCATGATCCCTTGTCATGACGAAGGAGAGCGATTGGCTTTCACTCGCAGGCTCGCCGCTCACCTCGATATCCTGCGACATGTTAACGACCGGATCGAACACATCCACAAAGCCTTCCGTCAACTGGAGCGAGAGCACGACCTTCTCGCCAGCTGAAAGCTCAAGAGTGTCGAGCGTAGTTTCCTCGATCCATTTTCCGAATGTCTCGTCATCGGGAAAATTCATGCCTGAACTCCAAAACACCTGTCTGTAATATTCGATCCAAGGCAGCGTTCCCGGATCGTGCGCTGCGATTTTCCGCACCCGCGGACTGATCGTGAACGTGACCTCAACGATTTCGTCGAGCGTCGGTTCGCAATTCCTAGCGCAAAGGACGCACCGGTATTCGGACTGTTTTACGGTCTTAAGCGTCGCGCATGAATCGAGGATGCCACCGCAAGCGGGACAAAGGCTGTTCCAAGACATTTCAAAAATGCCGAGTCGCGCGCCGTGCAGAAAAGCCGCAATCACATCTTCCTCGTTGAGCTTGTGCCTGGCGGCAAAAGCGAGAGCGTTGATACGGCAAAGATCACGGTCCGGACCATCCTCGATGAGCTTTTCGATCGCGTTTACCGGCTTCGGCTTCGCCGATTTTCGCAAAGCAGTGAAGAGAGCGTTGGTTTCACTGCAAAGTTTCATGTCACAATCAGGTTGATCACCTTGGCAGTTACCGTGTGCCTGGGAAAACGGAAAGCAAGCGACAGATGCGGCAAACCTTACAAACCGATCCGCTCGCTCCATTGTATCTCGGCTGCGCCCGCAGCTCGAGACCGCTACCTCGCGGCTTTACCGGCCATGTCGCTCATCCCGCTCGCTCCATTGTATCTCGGCTGCGCCCGCAGCTCGAGACCGCTACCTCGCGGCTTTACCGGCCATGTCGCTCATCCCATTCGCTCCATTGTATCTCGGCTGCGCCCGCAGCTCGAGACCGCTACCTCGCGGCTTTACCGGCCATGTCGCTCATCCCATTCGCTCCATTGCGGGAAGCGGAACTTCGATTGCTGACGATCTCAACAAAACTAAATTCCAGTTGTGACCACACAGGATTTTATCGCTCATCTGCGGCGCGCGCCTGATAAACCGCTGCTGTTTGTGAATGCCGAGGGCGCAACGATTCACGCTGGTTATCACTTAACCGAAATCAAAGCGGCGAAATTCGATACCGTTGACTGCGGTGGAGAAAAGAACCGTTGGAATGAAACGGTCATGCAACTCTGGGTCCCGGCCAATGAGATCAGCGAGCAATTCATGACCGCGGGAAAGTTTTTGAGCATCTACGAAAAAGTGAGTTCCATGATCAACGTCGATTCTGCCGCGGAAGTTAGGTTCGAGTATGGCGATGAGAATTTCTTTCCGTCGAATTATCACGTCGACTCAGTTATGGAAGAGATCGACGCGTTGCGTGTTGAGCTGCGGCCGCCGCAAACGACATGCAAAGCGCGAGACCGCCGTGCTGCGGGAGCGAACTGTTGTTGCTGAAACGCGGCACAATTTCCGCTGAGCAACCTTCGAAGGCTGCGGCTCGCCAAGGACAGCGGACGCCAGAGCAGATTAGTCTACGAAAAGCGCACGCGCTTTCTTGAACACCTCGTCGAATTTCTCCGCTGTCACTTTTCCAACTGAGTGAAGAATTACGTGTTGTTCGACGGTGAAAAGTCGCTGCGGGCGTATGAAGCAGGGCTGATCGATTTGGCCGCGTTCGCAATCGCTGCTGTCCAGCGGGACGGCGAAAGCATCCCAGTGCGCGCGGCTAGTGATCTGGCAAAGGATCAAATCAGCGCCCGGAAGATCGGCAATCACCAATGCAGGCCGGCGCTTTCCGCTATCAGTTCGCGGAAACGGAATGACAACGATTTCGCCGGCTACAGGTTTGACCATGCGGCATCCTCTTCTGGAGAGTTCCAATCGCGCCCGAGAACAGACTCGCTCAGCTCCGCGCCGTTGAAGCCAACATTCTCATCTGAATCGTTCGAATCATTCGCTTTCATTTCTTTGCAAGGTTGAACCTATAGCGGCGCGAGACATCGTCCAGCAATGCTTTGTCAACCACGCAAGGTCGGATGCGCTTCCCGGAATCTTTTCCGCTGAGGCAAAAATTCTGCGGCTCTGAAGAGCAGCAGAATAGCGATAAGCTGCCGGGGACTGGCGTTCGTTCAACGCTCGTGGTCACCCGGCAGCTCGTCTTATTCTCGTTAGTTTCTATGGGTTAAGGCCGTGGCGTTCAGGTTGGGCGGCGCTTCCATGGTATCTAGCGTGGAATTTCACTTTCACTCACTGAATGATCTGTGGCTCGCCGTAGATGAAGTCGTCCATCATGACGATGTCATGGTGCTTATCGTCATTCGGCCCCGGGGCGACGTCGCCGGTTTTGATCAGGACCGATGCGATGAGGGCGTCGTCAAACTTGATCCCGAAGAAGGACAGGTTTCCATCGCCCGGCGAGGGCGGAACGGAACTGCTGAACAGCACTCTGCCGTCCTTGCCGAAGTACTCGATGAGCGTGCTCGCCCTGTGGTTGCTGCGCACGCCAG
>DATASP010000158.1:0-3700 GCA_036269155.1 Candidatus Udaeobacter sp. | reverse complement strand
GCGCGAACATCCAACATTCAACGTCCAACGTCCAATCTTTGACTAAAGACGAATTCTCCGCCGAAATTTCGGATTGCCCGCGGCCGCTGATAAACCTATTGCCGAATGAATGCAGATTTGGCATTGGAGCGTAATTCGCGGAATCGTCGCGGTAATCGAGATCTTTTTTCTCACCGCGCTGATTCTCACAACGCGCTGCGCAAATTATCAGGACGTCTTCGTTGCTGGCAACGTTTACTTCGTCGATGCGGATTGTTACGCGCGCATGACGCGCGTTCGGATGTGCCATTCAAAGCCGGGGCTGATCGTGCGGCATCACGATTTTGAGAATTTCCCGCAAGGGACAACTCCACACACGACCGCGCCGTTCGATTATCTCATTCTAGGACTTTCGCTGGCAATCGCTGCTGCGCGGCCGGCGGTCGCGCCCTACCACCTCGATTTGGCGGGAGCATTTATCTCCCCGTTGCTGGCGCTGGTTGGCGGCTGGTTTCTCTGGTGGTGGTCACGAAGAATGAGATTTCGTTACGCCTGGATCATGCTAATCCTGTACGCGATCAGTCCCATTCTGGTTCACGGAACGGAACTCGGCAGACCCGATCATCAATCTTTAGCAATGCTGCTGGTGACAATCGCGATTTGTGCGGAGTGGAGCTCGCAATGCGATGGGCCGCGGGCGATTGAGGTCAATCGCCCCTACCTGCGAACGTCTCGGCTATGGAGCATTGTGAGTGGAACGGCGTGGGGATTGGCGATTTGGAATTCTGCTTATGAAGCTCTCGTTGTATTCCTGCTTGTGACGGTCGTGAGCGCACTTGAAAACCCACAGGCGGTGCTGGCGAAATCTCGGCGTGCCGGGTGGCTTTGTTTTGTTCTCACCATTGCCATCGCACTTTTGATTGAGCGTCGCATGCCCTCACTCGCGATTTTCCACTCGAACGCCATTTTCAGTAACTGGGCCAGCACCATCGGCGAACTCGCGCACGTCTCACCGGCAAATGTAATCTGGTTACGCTGGTGCGGATATTTTCTGCTTCTCACGCCCTTTTTGATTTGGATCAGCGTGAGCAGAAACAGCAGAAGAAGTGAACAAACGATGCCGTGGTTTGTGCCTGCGCTTCTCGTTGCAACTTATGGTCTCACCATTTGGCAGGCACGCTGGGGATATTTTTTTGTATTGATGTTCGTCCTTGCGTTTCCGGCTTTGCTCGCACCAATCAAATCGCGCGCAGCAGTTTGGATCGCATTTATATTGTCGATATTTCCGATTCTGCGCGATTGGGATGAAAGGCTTTGGCCAAACGAAATGCAATTAGCTCGGCGGATGGAACAGCGTAACGAAGCGGCGCAAATACGCGACCTCGCTCTCAATTTGCAATCGACAGAGACGCGCCCGTTCCTTGCGCCGTGGTGGCTTTCGCCCTCGATTGCTTATTGGAGCAGGCAACCCGGAGTCGCCGGAAGTTCGCACGAAAGTCTAGACGGCATCGAAGATAGCGCTCGATTTTTTCTTTCCGACGATTCACAAAAAGCGCGCGAAATTCTCAAGAAACGCGAGGCGGCGTGGGTTCTTGCGTACGATACCGAACGCGTGACGCAAAATTCCGCAGCCGTCCTGAAGGAGCCGTTGCCTCCGCATGCGCTGTGTCGCGTGTTGGACCGAACGCCCAGCCAGGCGCCGCCGTTTCTGGTCTTTTTCGCACAGAATGCGACGTGCAAGCTTTACCGCGTCGCTATTGAACGATAGGACGACAAAAATTTTGCGATCACGAGCGAGAATCCATTGACAGGCATCGGCGAGTGCCACATTACTATCAGATGCTCAAAAGATTCGTCCCGCAAAGGCCGATGCCGCCGGTTCGAGAAGAACCGCGGAATCCGGAACCAGATAACACCAATCATTTTGCGAGTCGCGAAGAACCAGCACCAACACCAACACCAACAATAATCCACAATCCAAATCCAAATCCTATGGCAGACCACGGTGGCAAAGACATTCTCTCGAGCGATGTCGAAATAAAAGGCTCGATCAAGTTCCAAAAGGAACTTCTCATCGACGGGAAGGTCGAAGGGGAAATTAATTCTGACGGCGTTTTAACAATCGGTGAAAACGCTGATATTCGGGGGGAGATAAAAACCAAATCGATCACCGTCTATGGCAAGGTGCACGGCAACATCACCGTGGCCGAGCGCTGCGAGCTAAAATCCAAATGCACGTTGCAGGGAGATTTGAAGGCAGCGCGTCTCACCATCGAAGAGGGAGCAACTTTCATTGGCAAGTCGGAAGTCACCAGCGGAGCGATTCCCGCAAAGGCGACATCAGCGCGTCCTGACGTTGTGCGGCCTAGCGAGCCGATCAAAGCGGCGTTTGGAGCGCGCGCATAAAGAAAGACTATTGGCTTAGGGTCCAGTGGCCAATCCGTTGCCTGCAAAAGTCACTGCGGAATGCCCGCACTGTGGCTTCAAGCAGATGGAATATGCGGCGGCCAAAAGCTCAATGTGCCGCCAGTGCGGCCGCTCCTTTTCTCCGTTTGTTCCAAAACCTGGCCTGAAGCTACGGACAAAAGAAGAAACTCCCCCGCCAGAGAGTTCTTCCATTTTTGGCAGGTTCGAAGACTTTTGGAAACGGCAACGCAGTTCGATTATCGAGTGCTTTGAATGTAAACGGAAACAGCAGGTCTGTGGCGGGGCGACCTCAACAATCTGCCCTGCGTGCAGCACGCATATTGATCTGCGCGACTACAAAATCACGAGCGGTTTCAGCCGAAGCATTCGAACACGCGGCGATGTGTATCTGACCGGCAAAGGCGATCTGGGCAGCAGCAGCGTGGTTTGCCGATCCGCCCTGGTCGAAGGGAGGCTGCGCGGAAATCTGCATTGCGACGGCACCGCGACCATTAATTTCTCGGGCAAAATTCCCGGCCGTATCAGCGCGCAACACATCGTCGTTGAACGCAAGGCGGACATTCACTGCTTCCGCAGGGTTCGCGCGGGAAGCATAGAAATCAAAGGCAAGATGTCGGGAGAGATCATTGCGCAAACAATGGTGACCGTTCACAAACGGGGTTCACTGGAAGGTGATGTTACCGCGAGGGCTATGACTGTGGAAAAAGGCGGGATGTTTTCCGGTCAGCTTGTCATCGGGGACGTCAGCATTACACAGGGAGAATTGTTGCGGGGCCAAGAACCGGCCGTGGCGAGAATTCCTGAGTCCAATTTCCCAGACGTCGCACCGCGGCCTCTCCCTGCGACTTAATTAACGATCTCCATGCAAAGACTGCATCCGCGCAGTCCTTACGAGAAGCTGGGCTGTTATGTTCATCTGCCGCGTTTGATCGACAAGGCCAGGCTGCACCGCAAAGGATTACTTGATGGTTACAACTATAAAACCGTTGGATTCGATAAACATTTCCTGGCGTTTCTCAAACTCGATGGCGACGCATTTGAAGAAGTCGCCAACAGGCTGGAAGAGGACGACGCAATTCTAGAGTGGGTGCAAAAAAATGGAGCGAAACATTCCGCCGAAGCAGTTGAACAATGGAACCAGGCCATGATTTCGCGGCATCCCGACACCGCTGCCAAAAAGGCGCGTTTCCTCCATTTTCTCAAAGAGGCGGGCGGCGAAGGGCGCAAGGATATTCGGACTTATTTCGATCTGATCGAGTTTGATGAAGGACGATTGAAATGACCCGCCTTCGCC
>DATASP010000157.1:0-7941 GCA_036269155.1 Candidatus Udaeobacter sp. | reverse complement strand
GCCGGTTTGCACTTCATCGCCTGGCTGCGGCGCAGGGAAGATTTTCAGTTATTTATGCGTGCTCGCGAGCAAACCGGCATTTGGCCCCGCCCTCTTTCTTTCTTCTGCATCAAGGCTCAGTTGGATCCGGCATTCGTTTTTGGATTTGCGGCCTGGTCGCAAGCCCAGATTGAACAAGGTTTGGCAAAACTAGCATCGGCGGTCAAACAACTGAAGCAGCGCGACACGGCAAACAGTTCATCGTCTCAAATCCGCCACTCCTCACCTGTTACGAGTCCATACTGGCCGTCGACAACTGTCCGATCAAATTAACTGGCTAACGAAAATTGGATTGAGCAAAACAGCCGAGAACTTTCGAGTCCGACTCGATAATCAGAAAGACTTTCGGACGCAGCCCGTCGCTTGCGGCTCATCCGCAAAGCGCGCCGTTGTCCACTTGATGAGCAGATCCTCGAGCGGCGTACCGGGCTGAACAATCGTGAGATGGTCGCGTCCGGCGAATGTCCAATATTCGATTCGTTGACCAGCAGCGCAGCGATCTTCGACATACGCGTCGGTGGCAGACGGCGGGACGACGATGTCCGAGAGGCCTTGCGCGATTACGACGGGAGCCTGTATCAGACCATCCGGCGTGTTCTGCTCAAGCCGGGCTTGAAGCGCTTTGTTCGAACTCGTCGCCAATGCTGGACCGTCGAACGTCGCCGCCAGTGCCTCAATGCGTTCCGCATCCTCGGGTGGGAGGAAGTCGCATAAGGTTACTATCTGACGCGCAGCATCGAGCGCCTCCGGGCGAAGCGCCTGCTCGAATATGATGTCAGGGTAGAAGCGGCTGTAAGACAAGGCTAGATACGGTCCAAAGCGCTTGTCCACGTCGACATTCATCGCGAGAATCTTTTTAACGTTTGCGGCCGGTGCGATTGCCGCGACGCCGAGAATTTCGAGATCCGGTGCGTAGCGCGGCCCGACAATGCCAGTCCAAAGCGCTGCGTGCCCTCCTTGCGAGTAACCCCACGTCACCACGCGTTTGTCGAGCGTAAGCTCAGACATCTGCCGCGCAGCGCGCACCGAATCGAGCGCCGCACGTGCTTCGCCTTCGCCAATCAAATAGGGATGCGAGCCACCCTTTTCTGCGAAGGAGTAATCTGTTGCGACCACGACCCAGCCGGTCGTCACTATCCGGTCGCGCCAGAGGATGCCCTTTGTGGACGCCGACAAAAGCGACGGCATGCACTTCTGCAACAAGCCAGTCGTGGCGTGATCCCACGCGATGACAGGACGTGGACCTGCGGGAGGATTGGTCGGCGCAAACACTGTTGCGACCGCCGTGGCTGGCGTGCTGTCATCCACACTGGTTGCATAAAGGATGCGCCAGCCTCGCACTCCGGCTGGCAGTATTACATCCTTGAGCGGTTCGCTCCGCAGTAACTTGCCAGGTTTGCGCGGCACGTCCGGTGGCGGGTCATAGAATGCATCCGGCGCGTGCGCGGTGATACTCGCGCGAACCGGTTGAGGTGTCGGCGCGGCGCTCGACTCTGACGACGCTCGTTTGGACCGATTGCACCCAGTTCCAACGAGCAAAACAAGCAGCACTGCGGAGCCAATCGAACGAAGTCGCGCGATGTTCATGAGCCTTTTCTCCTATTAAGCCGAGAGTGAAACCTGGCGAAGTGAAACTTGGCGTCAGTCTTTTGACACAGACCCCGGATCAGTTGCTCTAAACAATCATTTCTTCTTCTCCGATCTCGTGTCTTTTCGTTCTCGATGATTCGCATTAGTTGAGAGCTAATGGAATGGACTGCTTGCCACGGCGACTCCGTCCTTCGGCGGACAAGCGATCCTTTGGTTGAGATTCATTTCCTTCGTTTGCTTTTGTGAAACTTACGAGGAACAAGTTCGCGAAACGCGAGGCGCGTTCACCAGCGCGCGGGGGCGCACGCGGTCCCCAGAACTCGCGGCGTCTTAAGTAACGGGAACGACGGTAGTCGGTACTTCAGCGGGAGGAGCCTCGGCCTTGTCAGTGATCAGCTTGCGCAGGAGCGGAATCAGCACGACGAGCACGATACCGACCGCGAGCGTGACAACCCCGAGCTCCGCAAATAACTTCGCGTACCCGGCGTTCGTGGCGATCACAGCGGTGCCGGTCGGTTCGGGAATCATCCCCGAAAAGTCGCCGGCGAAGAGCGATGCAAGGCCGGTCCAGAGCATCCAGGCGCCCATCATCACGCCTTGGTACTGCCTCGGTGCGAGCTTGCCGATCATCGCGTAGCCGATGGGAGAGATGAGCAGTTCACCGATGCTCTGCAGCACATAACTCCAGAATAACCACGCGAACGCGCTCTTCCCATCGGCGCCGGCCAGTTTGATGCCGAGCGGAAGAATGAGAAAAGCAACCGCCATCAACAGCAGCGACGCCGCAAACTGTTGCGGGATGTCGATGCGCCACCCGCGAGCGCGCATGCGGGTGAAGAGCGCCGCGAGCACCGGTCCGCCGAGCACGATGCAGACGGTGTTGATGTTTTGAATCCACTGCGGCTGAATCTTCACGGGACCAATCATCAGGTTCACGTTGTTGACCGCGAACAGCATCAGACCGTTCGGCGCCATCTGGTAGAGCGACCAGAACATCAGCGAGCCGACCGTTAGAATCAGGTAGGCTGTCATGTTCCGTTGTTCGCGGCGATCACGATGGCGGACCGTGAGGTAAATCAGTGTGAGCGCGACCGCGGCACAGATCGCCTTGATGATCGTCTCGGTGCCGCCAGGCCGCTGAAGCATGAACCACACGACAGGAACGAGGCCGATGAGAATGCCAATGCCGGCGAGCTGGCGCAGCCGGAACTGCTTCGGCGTTTTATCGAGCAGCGGCGTATTGCGGTCGGTCAGCGTCTTCCAGTTAAAGAAGGCGAGAATGATGGCGACGAAGTTGCCAACCGTCGCGAAGATGAACAGGCTCGAGTAGCTCTCGGTGGCCTGGAAATGGCCGGCGACGCTGAACCCGACGAAAAAGCCGACATTCATGCCGGCGTAGTTCCAGAGGAATGCTCCTTCGCGGCGCGGATCCTCCGGTGTGAAGCGCTGCGTGAGCATCATGTTGATACAGGTGACGTTGAGGCCGCTGCCGGTGAGGAACAGGGCGAGGCCGACGTAAAACAACGCGAGCGTGCCGGTGGCGATGCACGCGCAGCCGATCACCTGCAGGGCCATGCCCCCGACGAACAGATTGCGGTTCGAAAGGAAGCGGCCGCCCAGGTAACCGCCAAAGAGGTGCAGGCCGTAGTTGAAGGCACCGAACACACCCATCAAGACGGTGGCCGTCTTTACGGGAAGATTCAGATGCTTTGTCGCGTACAGGACCAGGGTCGAATAGAGGACGGCGAACCCGAGCGTCGAGAAGATCTGAATGAAGAACAGCGCGGCCGTTCCCTCCGGAGCGTGGGCGAAACGACGTGTGAGAAAGTTGACGCGCTTCGTCGCCCCGCGAATCTCGCCCTGCGGGTAACCTTTGATGTCATCGACCCGGTCGCTCCCGCTGGAATCCGTGTTCATCCGGCGCCCCTTTGTCGCTCGACGCCGGTTAATGTCAAGTCGCCTGCGATGTTTCGTGAAAGCCGCGCTCTTTTACGGAGTTGATGGTTAAGACAGTCCCGAAGGTCGGTTGTGCGAGACAGAGAAAGTGCGAAGAATAAATCTTGTTTTGGCCAGCGGCCGAAACCAACCCCGAACGTTTTCGGCCTGCTCCCCGGAACAGCAGAACGCGGCGACACGGCAAGGCGGGCAAAAGATCACACGCGAAGTGTGACCAGACCAAGCGAGAAAGATAAAGATTGTTTCGGCAAGCTGCCGAATCCAACAGGCTGGCAGCCTGTGCTCCCCAGAATTTCCGCTGGGGACAGCGGACACTACAGCAGACAATCAATCGACGAAAAGCCCGCGCACTTTCTTGAATACCTCGTCGTATTTTTGCGCGGTCACTTTTCCGACTGAGTGAAGGATGACGTGCTGTTCGACGGTGAACAGTCGTTGTGGACGAATGAAGCAGGGCTGATCGATTTCGCCGCGCTCACAATCCGTCTTGTCCAATGGAACAGCGAAAGAATCCCAGTGTCCGCGGCTCGTGATCTGACAGAGAATCAAATCCGCGCCGGGAAGATCGGCAATGACCAAAGCGGGACGCCGCTTTTCGCTATCCGTTCGCGGAAAAGGAATGACAACAATTTCGCCGGCTACAGGTTTGACCACGCGGTTTCCTCTTCTGGTGAGTTCCAATCGCGCCCAAGAACAAATTCGCTTAGCTCCGCGCCGTTGAACGCCTCATTTTCGTCGGAATCGTTCGCGCCATCGGTCTTGATGTCGCGGGAAAGCCGAATCAGTTCGCCGACTTTGCGAATCTTTTCTTCGAACGATTGTTGCGCTAGTTCACGACGCATTTCCGATTTCATTTCTTGGGCAGCTTCAAATTATAGCGACGCAGAATGTCGTCCAGCAATGCTTTGTCGATCTTCGCTTGATTAACCATTTGCTCAATGCGCGCCAAGTCCTTGTGCCGGCCGACACTTGCAGCGACGGCGATGATGTACTCCGGTCGAAACACTTTAGCGGACACGCCCTCGAACTCGATCGGCCTCGCTTCGCGCACCGCTTCTTCAGTTAAGCCAGAGGCGGCGAGGAATTTGACCGGAAATCCTCCATCAAGAGATGCTCGCGCTCCACGCGCCAGCCTTTCGATGACAAATGAGAGTAAATCGCAGGAATTCCTGCGCTCAATGTTTTCTCGCTCGCGATGAAAATAATATCTGCGTCGTAAGTCGTGATCGGTTCGGTATAGTAGATCGCCGCGAGAGCGCCGCCGAGCGCGTAGTCTTTAATTAAACCAGCTGAGACGAGTTCGTTCGCAGCTCGTAGAACATCAGCGAGCGGGATCGCGGGTTCGGCAGGCATGGATTAACCATTCTAACACAAGTTCGTTTTCGGCGAGCCGCCGCTGTAACGGATGCGAAGCAACGGGCAGGCTTTCAAACCCAACCCCGAACGTTTTCGGGGTGCTCCCAGAGAAAAAAACGCCTCGCACAGCGAGGCGGCTACAGCATTACGTTTTACGGCGATGGAGCTGCCGGGGATTAGCCCCGGCAGCTCATCTTATTCTCGTTAGATTCTATGGGTTGGGCCGTTGCGTTCAGGTTGGGCGGCACTTCCTTAGTGTCTAGCGTTGAATCTCATCTTCTCTTAGTTAATGAGCTCTGGCTCGCCGTAGATGAAATCGTCCATCATGACGATGTCGTGCTGCTTATCGTCGTTCGGACCCGGGGCAACGTTGCCGGCTGTGATCCGAACCGACGCGATGCGGGCGTCGTCAAACTTGATGCCGAAGAAGGACAGGCTTCCATCGCCCGGCGAGGCCGGAACGAAACTGCTGAAAATCAGGATGCCGTTTCGATCAAAGTACTCGATGCGCGTGCCGCTCACGGCATCCGTGACGCCATCTGGCTGATCAACATCTGTAAATACAGCGCCGAAGCCTCTGACTGTTGCCGGGGCAGTGCCATTGGTACCCGGTACAGCGAAGGACGCTTCGGTGATGTTGCTCCCCACAGGAGTGAACAACCGCGACAGGCTGAACGTCCTGAAGATTCTGCCATAGGTCGGATTGCCAAAAAGCACCGCCAGTCCGCCTTGTGGTCCGCCCGATGCAGGAGCCTGCGAAAGCCCGAGCCCGGGTGTTTTGTACTGGCTGCCTCGGCTATTCAGGAACACGAGGAACGGATTTACTGGAGCTGTCGTATCCAGAAGGTTGGGGTTGCCACCGTCCCAGTTGATTTCGCGCCGACCCTTTTGGATCGGGCCTGGATTATTGCCGTTGTTGTTCCCCAAGGAAGCGCGGAATGCATCGACTGCGCCCTGAATGGAGTTCGCGTCTGGTCCGGCGGCTTGGAATACGAGCGGCGTGCTTTGTGCGTGAGCTGTCTCGCTCACGGCGAGTAGCATCGACAGCAAGCCAAAGGCGGCTATGACGGTCGAGCGGATGTTTGAGTGGATTACTGATTGTTTAGTTTGCATGGGTCTTTCTTTTCTAAGGTTTGGTTTTGGTTTTTCCGGCAGTGTTTGTTGTTGTGCCGGTTCATGCGCGTAAGCGGAAAGGGCGACTGAAACCCGCCAGAACTCTGTAGTTTTTTTTGATCGCTCCCGGCGCCGCTGTAAAAATCTCTCGATTAAAGCTTCTTCTCTTGTTAGCGCCGATGCGGATCGTGTTGGACTTGTCAGCAACGTCCTGGGCTCTGACATCGATGTTGTTGTCTCTTTCTCTCCCGCTAACAACATCAGCGGCAACCTCAATATGACTATTGGGGTTAATGCGTTCTTTAACAATAAGACTGGCACAAACAACATCGCCTTGGGTTTCGTGGCAGAAGACAACGTTAAAGCGTGCTGTAGCGCCGTTGGCTGTAACTGTCCCAGTCGTGAAATTCAAAAAGGCGTTTTAGTCCTTCTGCCGTGTTACCCACGGCATAGCCGCCATCCGGCGGCGGATTGACCGCTTGCGTACTCTGGATGAACGCAGGCGCGATGAGGAGTGAAAGCAGATTGCAACCGGAGAATGATGAGAAGCGAAGGGAGAGAAGTAATTATTGTCTTCATAGCTATTTTTCCGGGTTTCAAGTTTTGCTTCTATAGCGCTGCTCGCGTGAGGGGGGCGCCGATGAAGGCGCGTCCCACTCCACGCGATGGTCACTCATGACGAAGCAGCGTTTACTGTAAGGCTTGTGGTTCGCCGTAGATGAAGTCATCCATCACGACGACATCCTGGTTGGGTGCCTTCAAGATTCGATCGCCAGAGGTAATTCGGACCAAAAAAACGCTAGCTGTGTCAAACCCCACTCCCAAGAACGAAAGCCCACCGCGGTGGTTAGGTGCGGGCAGCACGTTCCGGCTAAACAGCAGGTTACCGTTAACATCAAAGTATTCGATTTTAGTGCTGTCGTCGTCATTCACGTCGGTGAACACAACGCCGAACCCTTTGATCGTTGCCGCTTGTGCTGTTCCAGGTATAAAGAAAAGATTTTCCGTGATGGTGCTATCCAAGGCAGTGAAGAGCCTCTGAGGACTGAACGTGTTGAACAGCGCGGGATAGACACGGTTGATATTTCCAAATCTAACTGGAGTGTTTGTTGGATTGACAAGGTTCGCGCTTACCTGAAAGCCCGTCCCTGGAGTGAAGAATACGACTCCGCGCGGCGAGTTGCTGTTGAAGAAATTCGCCGGCAGCAGGTTCGGTGTGGAGCGAGCGTCTGGAACCGCGTCCCAGTTAATCTCGCGGCGGCCATTGGGAAATGTGCCGCCTACTCCGTTGTTGGTTCCGAAATCGCCAAAATTCCGGAAGGCATCTACCGCCGTCTGGATATCCGCCGCCGTGGTGCCCGACGCTTCGAACACCTGTGGGTCGGCTGAAGCAACCATTGGGTGGAAAACGAGTGTTAACCCAAAGGTGGCCACTGCTGCCAGGCGATTGATTGAGTTGGTTACTGATTGTGTAGTTTGCATAGGTTTTTCTAAGGTTTGGTTTTCTGTTTTGATTTTTCCGGCCTGTCTGTTGTTTTTGCCGGTTCATGCGATAAAGCGGAAAGGCCGCCTGAAACCCGCCACAACCGCGCAGTTTTTTTGTCGCGCCTCCGGCTGTGCTGTAAAAATTCCTGGATCGTGATACAGTTCGCGCCGTCGAGTAGCCTCCATGACGACGCCTCCATCCACGCGACAAGAGGTCACGCAATTGCTCGGCGACTGGAGCGGCGGAGACGAGCGAGCGCTGGAGAAGTTGTTCCCGCTGGTGCAACCCGAATTGCACCGGCTTGCTCATTATTACATGAGCCGGGAGCGCGCTGGCCACACCCTGCAAACCACTGCCATCCTGAACGAAGCCTACCTGCGACTGGTCGATGATACGAAGCC
>DATASP010000156.1:0-6643 GCA_036269155.1 Candidatus Udaeobacter sp. | reverse complement strand
CTTTTCTTTGCGCAAAAAAACAAGTTGAGCGTGGCGGTTTACGAGAAGGGACCGAAGGTGCTCGTGCAAGGCCGTGACGTAGAGGAGTTCGTGCAGTTCGAGCTGGAGCCGAAAATTCTTGGTGAAGCGACGCTCGGCTATGAGGAAGTGCATTCTCCAGAAATGTTCGAGCCCCATTTCGGTGTCGATGAGAGCGGGAAGGGCGATTTCTTTGGGCCGCTGGTGATTTCCGGAGCGTACGTCGACCGTGGCGTTGCTCGCAAACTGGTCGATGCCGGCGTAGTGGACAGCAAGCGAATCACTTCCGACGCACGGATTCGCGCGCTTGCGGACACGATTCGGAAAACTTCGTTGGGTCTGGTGGAAACCGTTCTGATCGGGCCCGCGAAGTACAACGAGCTTTACGAGAAGTTTAGTAATCTTAACCGGCTGCTCGGCTGGGGCCACGCGCGCGTGATTGAAAATTTGCTGGAGAGAAAGCCAGGATGTCCGCGCTCGTTGTCGGACCAGTTTGCGGATTCGCGGGTGATTAATGCGTCCTTGCTCAAGCACGGTCGCAAGATCACCATCGAACAGCGTCCAAAAGCGGAATCTGACATTGCGGTAGCGGCGGCGTCGATCCTCGCCCGCGAGGCGTTCATCAACTGGCTGGAGCGCAAAAGCAAAGAGCTCGGTGTACGGTTAGGCCGGGGAGTTTCGCCGAGCGTAAAGGAGGCCGCCAGAAAACTGGTGGAAATGAACGGACCAGGCGCGTTGCGGGATGTGGCAAAGGTGCATTTCCGCACAGCGCACGAGACCGCGCCGGACTATTATTCCGCTCCGCCTCCACGTGAGGAATGGACAGGCGCCCGTGATTCGTTGAAGCGTTGATTCGTCGTTGTTCCATCCGCCCTTTGGCGTTAGGCGGTATACCTTTGGCCTTCTGGTCGAAGGCGTTACCCAACTTTTAAAAAATCAACTTTTTGTGTTTTAGTAGCCACCGGGAGCGCCACATGGCACGATTAATAAATTAGATATGCCAAAGCTAACAAAGCGCGACATCGTCGTTTCCATCAGCAATCAAACCGGCATGGTTCAGCACCAGGTCTTCGATGTAGTCCAGCGGACGCTTGATAAAATCACCGACAGCCTGGCTAACAATGTCCCGGTTGAACTGCGCAATTTTGGCGTCTTTCAGCCGCGCCTGACGAAGCCGCGAGTTGGCCGAAACCCGAATCAGCCCGGTAGCAGTTTTGTGATTCCGCCGCGCGCGACAGTGAAATTTAAGGCTGGCAAGATCATGCGTCAGCGCGTTGAGAAGCTGTCACGCCAATTAAAAGAGGCCGCAGAACGCACCACTAAAACAGCAGCCGGCGTCCCAAACGGACAGTAAGAGAAACGTGACGCAGACAATCATGTCTGCGCACGACTCGCAGACAAGATTGTCTGCTTCACTGCTCACGAGAGCACAGTCTGGATCGTTTTTTCCAAGCGCTCAAAATTAATCGGCTTTGTGAGGTGTTCGGAGAAGCCTGCCTCTCTGGCTTGGCTTATATCTTGTTCGCTACCAAAACCGCTGAGCGCTATTCCAGGCAAATCCTTCTTGAGACGCACTTCACGCATCAATTCGTAACCGCTGCGGTCCGGCAATCCGATGTCGCTGATGAGCAGATCGAAATCCTGACTGTGAACCTTTTCGACAGCCTGTTCAGCGGAATGGGCCAGCGTAATTTCGTAGCCGTGGCGCTCCAGCATTCTTTTCATTCCAATGCAAGTGTCATGATGATCGTCCACCAGCAGTACCCGCCGGTGCTTTGGAACCGCCGGTTTGGGCTCCCGATCTGTTTGTTGATCTTGCCCTTCGCCATCTATCCCAATCGGAGTAAGCACCGTGTTTAGTTCCACTGAAAAAGTGGCGCCCTTGTCCTTCCCGGCGCTTTGCACCTGGATTTTTCCGCCATGCGCGTCGATCAACGCTTTCGAAATTGCGAGCCCAAGCCCGAGACCGCCAAAACGGCGCGTGATCTCGGTTTGTCCCTGTTCAAATGCGTTAAAGATTTTGTCGATCGTTTCCTGTTCGATCCCAATGCCCGTATCGATAACGCGAGCTTCGATTTTATCCGGTGCCGGGTTGAGCGTTTCGATAGTGATTCGGCCTTTTTCGGGAGTAAATTTGACGCTGTTCTTGATCAGGTTCCAAAAGACCTGTTGCAAGCGCGCGGGATCGCCTTCCACGTACGTATGATCCGCGCGAAACTGAAATTCCACTTCGAGATTCTTTGCTTGGATTTCCTCTCGGCATATCTCGTAAGCGCGCTGAAGGATTTGGTGTATGGAAATCGTCTCAAAGCTTAGTTGCAGTTTGCCTTTTGATATCCGAGTTACGTCGAGCAAATCGTCAATTAGCCTCGCCTCCAGCTCAACGTTTCGGCGGACCACTTCCAGCGCTTCTCTAACAGGCGGGGAATCTGGCACCTCGGCTTCAAGCTCTCCAACCATCGCGATTACGGGCGAGAGAGGACTACGCAGCTCGTGCGACAAGAGTGCCAGGAATTGGTCCTTTGCAGCGTTTGCGGCAATCAACTCCTGACGCAACGTCACGTCGCGCGTCTTATCTTCCACGAGATAAAGCACGCCTTGGACGGTTTCGTGCGCGCCTTGTAGCCGGAGCAGACTAATGTCCAAAAAGTGCGTGACTCCCGTTTTATCTTTCAATGGGTGCTCATGCAGTTGAAACGGCGTTCCAAACGTAAGCACTCTTTCAATGGCTCCCGGCGGGGCAATGTTCACTTCATCGCAGGGGATTTCCGTAATGTCGCGGCCGGCCGGGAGGTCTCCAAAACGTTCCGCCATGCGCGCAAAGGCATCGTTGGCGTGAAGAAAGCGGCGAGAAGCGGGTTCGACAAAGGCGATTCCGCTCGGCATATTCGCCAGCATTTTTTCGTTAAAGATGACCTCGCGCTCCAGCCGCTGCGTCCATTCCATCTGGCGCTGATAGAATCTGTTACCCAACCATGCGAAGACTGCCGTGAGCACGATCAACCACGCAGCCAGGATCGTCATTCGTCCCAGAAGATCATGGACCGGTTTGTATGCGAGGCTCTTCGGCTGCTCCACTATCGCCACCCAACCGGCCTGCTCGATCGGACTGAAAGAATAGAGGTTCCCGTGTTCCTCGAAGTGTCCGGCTTTGTTTTGGCGGATTTCATTGATTAACAAGCCACCCTGGGGCGACGTAACACTGGGATTCGGTTTAAAATCATTCGCGAAAAGCGACGCGCCGTTTTGATCGAGCACCTTGAAAACGAAGCGATCCGAAAATTCGATCGCGGACAATCGCTTACCAATTCTTTCCACCAGAACCGAGTCCCCAACATAACCAAGAATCGTCCGGTCGGGCGCACGCACTGCGGCCACGATATCGGTGACAAGCCGATTATCGGACAGCCGCGGATGAACTGGCGAGACAACCGGCTCGTCGGATGCAGCCGCTTGCTCCCGCCAGTAACTGGCTCCAAAGTCTTTCCCGACCATCTCTGGGGCGGTAGGGATTGATGCAAGCAACGCACCATCCGATCCAGCCAGGAACATTCCGTCAATATTTGGATGCGAATAGTAAGCGGAGTTAAGCCATTGTTGGGCGGCAGGGACGGGATTCGGCCCGCCAAGAATTTTCGCGACGTCGGGAAGCGTCTGGTAGTAGTTGATGATGGCACTGCTGCGGCTGAGGTCGAGACCTACTACATAGCCAAGCAGCTGGATCAAGGTTTGCCGGTCGCGAAGAATTCTTGATTCCAGGGTGTCGCGGAGAATTGTATAGGAAACGATAAGCGTCAGGATTGACGGGATCCATCCCGCCAGAAGAATAGGAAAGATGATCTTGAAACGATCGAAACGCTTGCCCCTTCGTTTCGTTGTTGTATCTCCCAACTGCATGCCTGCCTTTTGCGAAAAATTTGGAATATCACGGTTAACCTGTTGACCGCCTCAGGCAAGGGCGAATGTCTGCGCAGTATGCAAACCGACCGACCTCGCGCGCCTTTGTTGGTGGGCCGTTTCTTTTGAGCGATCAGGAGATTGGCAAACCGTTTGCGACCGCAATTACGAAAATCGACAGGAGATTGTTGTGTATCAACACAATGCGGCGACGCTTTTCAAAGGCGAACATACTATTTTTGAATTGACGCAGATGCTGGAAGCGGCATCATGTCGGCCTTACTGCCTCAACGATTGGCAGGTATAGCAATTCCCATGCAAGGAAGCCTCGGACACATTATTTGGACAATCTGCTATCTGAGCGTGCTGATCGGGCTTTCAGCTTATGGGGTCCATCGCTATTTCATCATTTATCTGTACTTGAAACACCGGAAGCGCGCACCGGCGCCGGCCGGTTATTTTGAACAATTCCCGAAGGTAACGGTGCAGTTGCCGATCTTCAACGAGGTGTATGTGGCCGAGCGGTTGCTCCGTTCCGTCAGCGAACTGGATTATCCGAGGGAGCTTCTGGAAATCCAGGTACTCGACGATTCAACCGACGAGACTCGCCAGATCACCGCTTCGTGCGCGGAGGAACTTCGCCAGCGGGGTTTCAACGTTCAGCTCATTCATCGGGTTGATCGCAGCGGATTCAAAGCCGGGGCGTTGTCCGTGGGACTTACCGCTGCGGAAGGCGAATTCCTTTGTATCCTGGATGCTGATTTCGTTCCGGAGAGGGATCTGCTAAAACGCACTATCCACTTTTTCACCGATCCAAAAGTCGGAATGATCCAGACACGCTGGGGCCATTTAAATCGTGGGTACTCATTGCTTACCCGGATGCAGGCGATTTTTTTGGATGGGCATCTTTTGCTCGAGCAAACGGCGCGTAGCCGCAGTGGGCGATTCTTCAATTTCAACGGGACTGCCGGTCTCTGGCGGCGTTCCTGTATTGAACAGAGTGGAGGCTGGCAGGCTGACACGTTGTGTGAGGACCTTGACCTGAGCTATCGCGCTCAGCTCGCGGGCTGGAGATTTATCTATCTTGCAGATGTTGTCACTCCGGCCGAGTTGCCCGTGGACATGAATGGCTTCAAGTCTCAACAGCATCGCTGGACCAAGGGCTCAGTCCAAACGTGCAAGAAGTTGTTACCCACGATCTGGCGCAGCCCGCTTCCATTTCGCATCAAGGTCGAGGCCACCGGCCATTTGATGTCGAACTTTGCCTACCTGCTGCTTGCGCTTTTGTGCATTCTTTTGCATCCATCCTCCGGGGCGCCTGAGGGCGGCTGGCTTCGCACAGTTCTTGTGGACATTCCGATCTTCCTCGCGGCATCGGTTTCTGTGGCCGTTTTCTATGTTTGCGCCCAGCGCGAGCTGTATCCACGGACTTGGATGCGTGAGATTCTTTTTTTACCCTGTCTGCTAGCCTTGGGAATCGGTCTCTCGCTAAATAACGCGCGAGCGGTGTTGGAAGCGCTCATCAATCACAAGTCCGATTTCACGCGGACGCCGAAGTATGGGATCGAACGTAAATCGCAAAAGTGGCGCAGTTGCAAATACCGGCCGCTGAAGTCAGCACTTCCTGTGGCGGAGTTGGCTTTCGCGATCTATTTCACCTATTTCGTGGTGTTCGCCATTGCGCACGGGCAGCTCCTCTCGGTGCCGTTCCTTGTGATGTTCCAGGGCGGCTTCCTTTACGTTTGCCTCTCTTCATTCGGCAGTCGCATGGCGAAGAATAATTTTGACACTTCGCGCGCGGGCGCTGCAATTCCTGCGTGACAAACTCGAAATAGTCGAGTAAAAAGACTGCGCATGTTTCGTACCGTAGCAGTAATTTCCAGTCTGATTTCGGCTGGCTCCGCCTTTGCTATCACGCCGCTCGATACTTCCAGCCAGCTTGTCATCAGCGTACGAGACCAGAAGCTGATACTTGTACAAAACGGCGCGAAAGTGACCACATATCCGGTGTCCACGTCGATGTTTGGTTTGGGCGACTCTTGGGGACGAATGACAACTCCTATTGGCTATCTGGCAGTCGAAAAGAAAATCGGCGACAACGCCCCGTCCGGCGCCGTCTTCCACAATCGGCGGCTAACCGGTGAAATTCTGCAGCCAGATGCTCCTGGTCGCGACCCAGTGGTCACACGCATCATCTGGTTGCGTGGATTGGAAGCGCAAAACGCGCATGCTTTTCAGCGTGGCATCTATATTCACGGCACACCGCAGGAGAAAACAATCGGTCGCCCTGCCAGTTATGGCTGCATTCGGATGAAATCGAGCGACGTGACGGAGCTGTACAATCGCGTTCCCCTGGGAGCAGTCGTGCAGATTATTCCCGACCGACTTCCGAAAACGGTACAAGCACTGCCGGTTCAATTGACTCAGACTGTCGTGGCTGCGACCGCAGCACCTCAGACTCAAACGGATAATCGAAGTCGGCACCCGAAAGTAGCGAAAGCGCCACGGGTACAGCCCACAGACAGCGATATCGATGTGAGCGCACTGGCCGCACCACCTCAACACTTAACGCAGAACCAGCCACAAGCGCAGCCCGCAACCGGGAATGAAGATCAGCCTGGATCTAAAAAGAGTAAGGGCACTCTGACAGCCGAAGAAATGCGGATGGGCGGAGCGCTTGCGGCTCAGCGACGAAAAGCGAAGCTCGCATTGAATAAACGGCTGTAGG
>DATASP010000155.1:0-2987 GCA_036269155.1 Candidatus Udaeobacter sp. | reverse complement strand
CAGAGGCAGCCAAATCGGCAGCGAAAGCAGAATCCAAATGAGATCTAGACTAGATTTCCAGCCTGGCACGCTATGCGCGCGCGCTGCTGGAAGTTCGCCCGAAACATAAAGAACATTGGTGCTCGAACTCAAAAGGACATGCTGCCGCCCTTGGTCATCCGGCCAAGTTGCCGAGTGACCTCCTGCCTTGATCTGATTGAACTCTTCCAACTGTCTACCCCGCTAACTTCTGAGGTTGATAAGAAAAGGAGGAACCCGCATTTAGCTTTTCCCTCGCTAAATAAATGTAATGTGGTTCGGGCGACGGCTGCTGCGATCGCTCGGGGAAAGCGTGATTTGGAGTCGGTCCTTCCATCTCAGCGTTCTACGGAAATTCCGGGACGAAGTTCTCAGCCTGCCGTCCTGACTGTGTCCCCGAGTTTTTACCTAGGCCGATGCGAATCGCCCCTAGGGAATTACTCGAATCATTCCGACGAGCCCTTGCGAGCGGCACCATTGCGGTTGCCTGCTCGCCCCCGAGATTCGCGAAGGCGAGCGAAGAGTGGGCGTCCGGGCCCAGAGGCGACGGCTATAGCCGCATTGGTGCTACCGATTAAACGGTGGCGGTGGCGCTAATTCTTTGACTGGTTATTTTGTGACAGAAGCGGCCGCCCACGGCTCGGAAGGCGTCATGTTTTCGGCAGCCCATCTCCGCGCGAATCGCCTTAGCTCGGCTGCAGTAGGTAGACTTAACTTGTGCTTGATTTTTTCGCAGTGCGTCTCGACGGTTTTTCGACTGAGGTGAAATTGCTCTGCAATCTCGCGCGGGCTGTATGCGGCGCCCAGAAGTTGAAACACCTGCATCTCACGATCGGACAGACGTTCGACGCCGACACGCGAACCGTTTGGTTTTTCGCGCAGGGTTCGTTGCACGATCGCTGCAGCAACTCGTTCGCTGAAATACAATTCTCCGGCGAGGACTTTACGCACTGCTCGCAGTACCTCATCGGTAGCGTTTTCCTTCATGATATAACCAGACGCGCCTGCGCGAAGCGTGCGTTCGGCAAACAGGAGTTCGTCGTATTGCGAAAGCACCAGCACTTTCAGTTCTGGATGCTCGACGCGTAATGATTTGATCAGGTCCAGCGCATCACCCTCCTTCAATCGCAGATCGAGAAGCATTAGATCGGCTTTGCATTGCTCTGCCAGCCGTTTGGCATCCGACGTGTTGTCCGCGACCGCAATGCAGGAAAGGTCCGGTTGACCGTCGATTAGCTGCTTCAGGCCCTCGCGGAGCACCGGATGATCCTCTACTACGATCACGTGCGATTTTTTTTCGGTTGGTTTTATTGCATTCATGAGATGGAAGAAACGGAAGGCTGCGCCGGCAACGGCACCCGGCAATGCACGATTGTGCCTTGCGAGGGGCCGGCGTGCACTTCACACGAGCCGCCGATGCACTGTGCGCGATAGCGCATGATTCGGAGACCCATCCCGTGGCCATTGGCTTCGCCGTCGAAGCCTTTCCCGTCGTCCTGAACTGTCAGCACCATGTCCTCAGGACCGAACGTGAGCTGAATGAGCACCTCGCGAGCAGCACCGTGCTCAAGAGCGTTACGCATTGCTTCCTGCGCGATGCGGTAAAGTTGAGCTGAAACAGGCGCGCTAATCGCCGACGAAGCGCCATTGGCTTTAACCACGCTTTTGACACGGCAATTTTGACTGATATTCGTGGCCAGCGACTCTAACGCCGTTTTCAAATCGCCTACTCCGTCGGCACCTTCGAGACTGCGCGCGGTGAGCCGCGTCTGCCTGGCCGCTTCGTTCGCGAGTTGCACGATGGCCGATGTCTTCTCGGCTTCGATGGGCCGGTCTGGCCGCAACTGTTCTTCGAGCAGTTTCGCGCTTAAAGCAATGCTGACCAGTTGTTGCCCGACGCCGTCGTGCAACTCATACGCAATTCGCCGTTGTTCGCGGGCACAACTCTCGATCACCTCACGCTCAAGCCGAGCGCGCTCTGCGACCTCTCTTTCAAGTAATGCGGTCCTCTGCTGCCTGAGTTTTTCAAGTTCGGCGCGCTGCTTGCGGGCAACGCCCTCCGCTTCTTTTCGGGCCGTGATATCCAGGCTAATTCCCGTAAGCCGCTTCGCCTTGCCGTGTTCATCCAGTTGCACGCGGCCGCGCGCGGAAATCCATCGCATATTGCCGTCCGCACGAACAGCGCGGAATTCTGCCTGGTAATCCTTGCCGCTTTGGATCGCTTCATTCACTGCATGGCGGACTTTTTCTCGGTCGTCTGCGTGCCATCGGGAAATGAGGTCTTCAAACGTGATCCTTCCAGAGCCAGAGAAGCCCAACTCGGTGCGGCGCGTCGGCGTCACCCAGATTTCATCCTTCTCCAGATCCCACTCCCACATTCCGAGGTTAGCGGAATCCGCGGCCAGGTTGAACCTCTTCTCGCTAATTTCTAATTCACCCGTGAGACGCGCGGCTCGAGCCATGTCGCTACTCAGCTCATACGCCATCGCCCCGACGATCCCGGTGTAAGTGAAGCCGAGGAAGAATGGGACATCGATAACTCCCCAGATCACCAAGGGGACATGCCACGCGAGAATCGCGCCAAAGATCATGCTGCCGCCGACCAGCAAGGCGCGTCGCCGATCCCCGCGTCGCCACACGGTGATTGCGGCGTCTACGCAAAAGACAAGCAACAAGAGCAGGCTGACATGACTAAGTAAACCCCATGGGTTCGGAATGCCGACAGGCACAGAGACGATCTCATTTGCCCAAGAAAAGTGGCGAATATTTGTGATCGCCTTGAAGTTGATGCCCACCGGAAAAATGAAATTGAGGATCAGCACTAAGGTCCGCACGCCGTAGAGACTCCAGGCCAGCCATGCTCTTCCGGCATGCAGATAGAGGCGCACGAAGGCCACGAATGAGACAATGAGGATCCACGTCGGCACATGTATCCAACGCACCAACAGTTCGTATTGCTCGACTGTCCT
>DATASP010000154.1:0-6717 GCA_036269155.1 Candidatus Udaeobacter sp. | reverse complement strand
CTGCTTTCAATTGTCTTCGCGATCATGCTCTTGTGGAACCCGCTCCCCGGCGCACTCGCTCTTGTGTGGCTCATTGGGTCTTATGCGATCGTGTTTGGAATCCTCGGGATCATTCTGGGCTTTCGCTTGCGCAGTTTACCGACGTTGCCTGTGCGCTAGTCAGCAGAAAATTGGTTCCTCCTCCTGGTCTTAGTTCGGGATTGAAGCTCGGTACGAAAGAGTACGAGTAAGACCGGCAAACAGCTTGGAGATGATTCTGGACTCGGCGGTTCACGTGGGGAGACGCGTCATTCCGTCGCATTTAGGCGGTTCCTCCGGCAAACTGCTTTTTTTGCGCTACCAAATGCATTTGCAGCTGTTTTGTTGGAAAAAAATGCGGCTTGGTGTGATAGATTCAGCGATTACTCTACGGCTCTGGAATATGGACCGCCTCATGTTCTGCGTCGGATTCGCGACGGCGAAGACAAGCCGATTTTTCGCGCCCTCACTGTATGAAGAAAACTTCCGCTACTAAAAAGGTGCAACCGGGGAATCGCTTTCGGGCTAACGGAAGCGAACTCGACACATCGCAATTGCTTGCAGCATTAATGGCGTTCAAACGTGGTGATTTCTCCGTGCGGCTTCCGGAGCATTGGACCGGTGTCGCCGGCAAGATCGCGGATACGCTTAACGATGTGATCAGAACGAATCAGCGCATGACGCAAGAGTTTGAACGCATCGTGCACGTGGTTGGAAAGGAAGGCCGGATCACCCAACGCGCAGCATTGAGCGACGTATCAGAATCGTGGAGCGATGCCATCGGATGCATCAATGTTTTGATAGAGGACCTGCTCCGTCCTACGAGTGAATTGGCGCGCGTCATCGGTGCCGTGGCGAAGGGCAATCTGTCGGAGACGATGGCTACCGAGATTGAAGGACAGTCGCTCAAGGGAGAGTTCCTGCGTACCGCCAAGACCGTAAACGGTATGGTGCAGCAGCTTGGGGCTTTTGCCTCGGAAGTAACCCGGGTAGCGCGGGAGGTAGGCACCGAAGGAAAGCTCGGCGGTCAGGCAAAGGTTAAAGGCGTTGCCGGCACGTGGAAAGATTTGACCGACAACGTCAACCTCATGGCGTCGAATCTCACTTCACAGGTCCGCAACATCGCGGCCGTGACAACAGCCGTAGCGAATGGACATCTCGCGAAGAAAATCACTGTAGACGTTCGCGGCGAATTTCTCGAATTAAAGGACACCATCAACAAGATGGTAGATCAGCTCCGTTCCTTCGCGTCGGAAGTGACACGCGTGGCACGTGAAGTCGGGACGGAAGGAAAGCTTGGGGGCCAGGCCAAAGTCGAAGGAGTTTTGGGAACGTGGAAGGACTTAACGGACTCGGTCAACTCAATGGCTTCGAATCTCACCTCACAGGTCCGCAACATCGCAGCAGTAACAACCGCCGTCGCAAACGGCGACCTCTCGAAAAAAATCACGGTCAAGGTCAAAGGTGAAATCTTGGAATTGAAGAACACGATCAACACGATGGTGGATCAGCTTTCATCATTCGCCTCGGAAGTGACGCGTGTGGCGCGCGAGGTCGGCACGGAAGGAAAGCTCGGTGGCCAGGCCAATGTCAAAGGTGTTGCCGGCACCTGGAAAGATCTGACGGACAACGTCAACCTCATGGCGTCCAACCTGACCGTGCAGCTGCGCGATATGTCGAAAGTAGCGACCGCCATCGCCGGCGGCGACTTGACCCAGAAAATCACCGTCGATGTGCGCGGCGAGATTCTGCAAATCAAGGACGTCATTAATACGATGGTCGATCAGCTTTCCTCCTTCGCGTCGGAAGTGACGCGTGTGGCGCGCGAGGTCGGCACGGAAGGAAAACTGGGCGGCCAAGCTGCTGTCGAGGGGGGCGCTGGAACTTGGAAGGACCTGACCGACTCAGTGAACTCGATGGCCTCCAACCTCACTGGACAAGTTCGCAACATTGCCGATGTCACAACTGCTGTGGCCAGGGGTGATTTGTCCAAAAAGATCACCGTGGACGTGCGCGGCGAAATTCTCGAGCTCAAGGATACAATCAACACCATGGTGGATCAGCTCCGCTCATTCGCCGCGGAAGTCACGCGCGTTGCGCGCGAAGTCGGCACCGAAGGCAAGCTCGGCGGCCAGGCGCAGGTGCCCGGGGTCGGCGGCACATGGAAAGACCTGACGGACTCTGTCAATTTCATGGCTTCCAATCTTACTGCGCAGGTACGTAACATCGCCGCCGTTACGACGGCAGTTGCCACGGGCAATCTCACCAAAAAGATCACGGTAGACGTCAAAGGCGAAATCCTCGAATTGAAAAACACCATCAACACGATGGTGGATCAACTTTCGTCTTTCGCAGCGGAAGTGACGCGTGTCGCCCGCGAGGTCGGTACCGAAGGGAAACTCGGCGGCCAAGCCGACGTGCATGGTGTCGCCGGCACGTGGAAAGACCTGACGGATTCGGTGAACTCCATGGCGTCCAATCTTACCGCACAGGTCCGCAACATCGCTGCAGTAACAACGGCCGTCGCAACGGGTGATTTGTCCAAGAAAATCACCGTTGATGTTAAGGGAGAGATTCTGGAATTGAAGGACACCATCAACACCATGGTGGATCAACTTCGCTCGTTCGGATCTGAGGTTACGCGCGTGGCGCGCGAAGTTGGCTCCGAAGGCAAATTGGGTGGCCAAGCTGATGTGCGCGGACTGGCGGGTGTATGGAAGGACTTGGGTGACAACGTCAACTTCATGGCGTCAAACCTCACGACGCAAGTGCGAAACATCGCGGCCGTGACTACTGCTGTTGCTACCGGCGATCTGAGCAAGAAAATCACGGTCGATGTTAAGGGCGAGATCCTGGAATTGAAAAACACGGTGAACACCATGGTGGATCAACTGTCGTCATTCGCCGATGAAGTCACCCGCGTAGCGCGCGAAGTTGGCATGGAAGGCAAGCTCGGTGGCCAGGCCGTAGTGAGAGGCGTTTCGGGAACGTGGAAGGATCTTACCGATAACGTCAACTTTATGGCGTCTAACCTGACCGATCAGGTGCGTGGGATCGCCAAGGTGGTGACAGCAGTCGCCAACGGCGATTTGAAACGCAAACTTTTCCTTGAAGCCAAGGGCGAAATTGCCGAGCTGGCCGAGACAATCAACAACATGATTGATACGCTGGCGATGTTCGCCGATCAGGTTACGACGGTCGCACGTGAAGTGGGCGTGGCAGGAAAACTTGGCGGCCAGGCGAGCGTGCCCGGCGCCGCCGGCACATGGCGCGACTTGACCGATAACGTCAACCGACTGGCAGCAAATCTGACTACCCAACTCCGTGCTATCGTTGATGTCGCTACAGCAGTTACCAAGGGCGATCTCACCCGTTCAATTCAGGTGGAAGCACAAGGCGAGGTTGCGTTCGTCAAGGACAACATCAATGAAATGATCCGCAACCTGAGAGACACCACGCTCCAGAACAAGGAACAAGACTGGCTCAAGACGAACCTGGCCAACTTCACCCGGGTGCTGCAGGGACAGCGCGACTTCCTGACCGTTGGCAAGCTCGTTTTATCCGAACTCGCTCCATTGGTTTCAGCGCAGCAAGGCGCTTTCTACATGATCGATAATTCCAACGGAGAATCGGAGCTTAAGCTGCTGGCGAGCTACGCTTCCCACGAAGGCAATGGCGCAAAGAACCGCTTCAAAATGGGCGAGAGCCTGGTGGGACAAGCGGCGTTGGAAAAACGGCGCATTCTTCTGACAGATGTACCGAACAACTACGCGAAAGTGAGTTCCGGCCTGGGCGAATTTCATCCGACGAACGTCGTGGTTCTGCCGATTCTCTTTGAGGGCGAAGTAAAAGCGGTCATGGAACTTTCGTCGGTTCAGCGATTCAGTCCCGCTCACGAGGCGTTCCTGGATCAATTAACCGAGAGCATCGGCATTGTGCTCAACACGATCGAAGCAAGCACGCAAACAGAAAACCTGCTCAAACAGTCGCAATCGCTCGCGGCAGAATTGCAGAAGACAAACCTTGAGTTGGAAGAAAAGGCGCGCTCGAATCTGGCGAAGGACCAATTCCTGGCCATGCTCAGCCACGAATTACGCACGCCGTTAACGCCCGTGCTGGCCTCCGCGCTCGCACTGGAGAGCGAGCCAGACTTGCCGGAAGAGATTCACGAATCGCTGCAAATGATCCGCCGCAATGTGGAGCTGGAAGCGCGGCTGATCGATGACTTGCTTGATCTGACGCGCATCGATCAAGGCAAGGTGCAACTCAATTTTGAGATCGTCGACGCGCATAGTCTCTTGCAAACTGCCGTCGAGATTTGTCAGGCGGAAATCGATCGCAAGCATCTGTCGCGTTCCCTTAACCTCCGCGCACGAAACGTCCATATGCGAGCAGATCCGGCGCGACTGCAGCAGATTTTTTGGAACCTGATAAATAACGCGGTGAAATTTACACCGAGCGAGGGGAAGATTTCCATTTCCACGAGCAACGATTCCAACGGACAACTGCGTGTCGAAATCGCGGATACCGGACTGGGAATTGAGCCTGAATCACTGCCGAAAATTTTCGATGCTTTTGAACAAGGTGGCCGGACACAGCTTGGCGGACTGGGTCTGGGTTTGGCCATCAGCAAAGCGCTTGTGGAAGCGCACAAAGGGACAATCACTCCGCAAAGCGCCGGTCGAAATAAGGGCTCAACGTTTACATTAGTTTTTCCGACCCGCGAAAAAGCGGAGGCGCAAATCGCCCCGGCGGCTTCACCGAGGCTACCGGAACGCCAGCCCATGCGAATCCTGCTTGTTGAAGATCACGAAGATACAAACCGCTCGCTCACGAATTTGCTTCGGCGGCGTGGCTATCATGTGCAATCAGCGCTAAACTTTGAATCCGCCATCAACCTGGGCGAAAAGGAGCAATTTGATGTGCTCATCAGCGACCTGGCTTTGCCCGATGGGAGCGGGATCGATCTGATGCAGAAACTCTACTCCAAGCAGCCGCTGCTGGGGATTGCTTTGACCGGGTTCGGGATGGAAGATGATATTCGTAAGAGTTACGATGCAGGATTCAAGCATCACCTGGTAAAGCCGATTGACCTGAACAAACTCGACTCTCTGATTCAAGAAGGCGCGGCGACGGTGCCAGCGGCGTAGTACCAGAGCATTGCCAGATGGCAAGGGCCGGCGTTTAACACAAACACCTGACAAAAACATCCTTGCGTTTTGTCAGCGCCCCTTGTAAAAAAAACGTCGATTACTGGAGAACCAAAAATGAAAACCAAACATTCTTTCCTAGTCTCAATTCTTGCAGCCGTTGTTGTCTGGGCTCCGGCGGTGACGCAGGCGCAGTATCAGACACGAAACATGCATTTGGGCGTTTCTGGCGGCAACATCAATGACATCAGCCGGCGTTTCTGTTGCAGCGGTACCCTCGGGTCGTTGGTCAACGCCGGCACTACTCAGTACATCCTCAGCAATAATCACGTACTCGCTCGCACAGATCAGGCAGCACCTGGCGAAGATGTTTCGCAGCCTGGTCTGGTCGATACTAATTGCCAGACTGCGACAATCGTTGCCGATTATACCATCGCCGTTCCCCTTGGTAACAACGTCGATTGCGCCATCGCACAGGTACGAAGCGGACAGATGGATTCTACAGGTTTCATCGAGCCAATCGGTCCGCCTAGCAGCACGATTGCGAGTCCGTCAGTGGGCATGGCGGTCGCAAAAAGCGGCCGAACCACAGGGCACACCATGGGAACAATCGCCTCGATTAACACCAGTGTCAGGGTGCAGTATCAGCCCACGTGCGGATCAGGCAAAAAACGCAACATTAGTTACACAAACCAGGTGTTGATCAATGGCAGCGCGTTTAGCGCAGGCGGCGATTCCGGTTCGCTCATCACAACCAATGATGGCTGTTATCATCCGGTCGCGCTTTTATTTGCCGGCAGCAGTTCGACCACCATCGGTAATCCCATCGGCGAGGTGATGAGCAAGTTGAGTGCGCAACTCGGTTCATCCCTAACCTTCGTTGGGACGAATTGCACCGGGCCGGGTTCGCCGCAGTTTGGCGCGTTCCAGCTCCCCCAACACGCACTCGATCACGCGAACGCACTGTTGGAACGCAACCGTCAAGATATCATGTCGCGACCAGCCGTGTTGGGCGTTGGATTGGGAGCACTCGAAGACAATTTAACGGCAGCCGTAGTCGTTTACGTCGACAAGACCAGCTCGAGCAACCCGCGATTGGCCGCACAAGTCGATGATGTCCCTGTCCGAATCGTAATGACAGATCCCTTCATCGCGTTCTGATTCCCAGGAAATTCAGTCACAAAACGTAGCACGACCAATCAACGTCGATTCGTTACGCGCCGGTCTTTGCGGTCTGGGCCCGCCAGGATTCGAACCTGGGACCAAGGGATTATGAGTCCCCTGCTCTAACCGCTGAGCTACAGGCCCGTGATGTTTCCAAACTTAATCATGCGAACCGCTGATGACCAACCCCGAATGCTTTCGGGGCTGCTCTAACCGCTGAGCTACAGGCCCATCACGCGCTGGCGCGCGAACATCCAACATTCAACGTCCAACGTCCAATCTTTGACTAAAGACGAATTCTCCGCCGAAATTTCGGATTGCCCGCGGCCGCTGATAAACCTATTGCCGAATGAATGCAGATTTGGCATTGGAGCGTAATTCGCGG
>DATASP010000153.1:0-4991 GCA_036269155.1 Candidatus Udaeobacter sp. | reverse complement strand
GTCTTTGTCGACGATGTACCAAATCTTCACGAGATCCGGTTTTTGGTCGGCGAGCTTGCGTACGAACTCGCGTGCCTGCTCCGGAGTGTCGATCTTCACGATCGGCGGATCGCCGAGATCGAGTTTCTCGCGCGACACGCTCGAGATTAGCGGCCCAGCTACCGCCACACGCGGCGCTTTCGCCGTCGCGTTCGCCTTTTTACGCACCTCGAAATTCCACATTGGACCGCCGACGTCGACGACGCTCGTGATCCCGCAACGGATGTAACGGGCAAATACATCGTCGAGATGCGACTTGATCCACGCGACTTCGTCCTTGTACGGCCGAACACCGTTGAAGTCGGCGCCGTCCGGTCGCGTGAACAAGTCTGCCGATTGAAAAAAGTGAACGTGCGTGTCGATGTAGCCCGGCAAAATGAATTTGCCGACGCAAGCGATTTGCTTCCCGAGCGTTGCCGCATCCTGTTTGCCCATTGCGACGCGCTCAATTTTGTCGCCGTTAATCACCACGGTCGCGTTTGGCATCACTTTGCCATCAGCTGGGTTAATGACGGTCGCACCGACCAGTGAAATTTTCTCCGCGTAAACAGCGCCAGCCGCGATCAATGCGACTGCGAAAGAGATTAATGTTTTCATTTGGTTATTGGTTCGTCGGCAATTTTCAAAACAATTTTGCCGCGCGTGTGATGCGTTGCGGCCTGCGCGTCAGCTTTGGCCGCGTCGGCCAACGGTAAGACTTGTGAAACGATCGGCTTGATCTTTCCGTCCTCGATCAACTTCGTAATTTCCGAGAGTTCCGCCGCATCCGGATGCGACGAGAGCGACGCGCCGCGAATTTCGTATTTCTTGAGTTCGGCTTCGTCGCAGCGGGAAACAAGCGTTACGACGATGCCGCCTTTCTTTACTACGCCGTACGATCGCGCAAGCGTATCTCGGCCAACCGGATCGAGGACGAGATCAACATCGTGCACAATCTCTTCGAATTTTTGTTTCGTGTAATCGATCGCAACGTCGGCTCCGAGTTGTTTCAGCAAATCCTGATTTGCGGTCGAGGCCGTGGCGATTACACGGGCACCGCGCGCCTTTGCAATTTGAATAGCGAAACTTCCGACGCCTCCCGAGCCGCCGTGAATCAACACCGTCTGCCCGCTTTGGATTTTTCCTATGTCGACCAAGGCCTGCCACGCCGTTAACGCTGCCAGCGGAACTGACGCTGCTTCCATGAAACTCAGCGACTTCGGTTTGATCGCCGATTCGCTTTCATTCGAGATGCAATATTCGGCCCAGCCACCGCCCCAAAGCAGATAGGCGTAAACCGGATCCCCGACTTTCACTTTCGTGACCTTCTCTCCCATTTTCACTACAACGCCGGCCATGTCATAACCGAGAATCAGCGGCAGGTGTGTTCCAAATTCCTTGGCGTATTTGCCATTTAGAATCAGTGGATCGGCCGGATTTACGCCGCTCGCGATCACGCGCACGAGAATTTCGTCATCCTTCGGTTCGGGCAACGGGAAATCTTCGTATTTCAACACTTCCGGTCCGCCGTACTCGTGCGCCACGACCGCCTTCATCGTCTTCGGCAAATCGGCGGCTGAAAGCGAACTAGAGATAATCGAGGCGAAAAAGACGAAAACGAACCTTCGTCTCGTGGCGGGAGATGCAAATCGCAGCAACGTTACTCCTTCGATTCGGGAACGGCCTTCTCGGCAGCTTGAAAACCAATCTTGGAATGTGTCCCGTCGCAAAACGGTTTCTCCGTTGACGCGCCGCAGCGGCAGAGCGCCATTCGCTTTTCCACAGGGTATTTGTTCCCGTCGGCGTCGATCAATTCCACCTCGCCCGTTACGATGTAAGGGCCGTTTCTGATTGTCTCGATTGTTACTTGAGCCATAGGTGCAAACACTAAAGCATCAAATCCCAAGCACCAAGCACCAGAGAAACGCCGATCTCCAAACCTCAAAACGGCAACGGCTGCAGAATCCTGGGAGCACAGGCCGCAGGCCTGTAGAGTCAGCAGCTTGTCGAACGCATCGAATCAATGCGCGCAAGATTTTGTGAACGCCGTTTGTGCCAACGCCTTTTGCAGCTCAAGCCGGACGCTCACCTTCAGCATTTGCGATGCCTGCCCTTACAGGCCTGCGGTAAGAGCTGAAATTTCCTTCGCTTCCTGCGCAATCGTCGCTTCTTGTTGCGCTATTTTGCGATGCGTCCTCAAAACACTCGCTCAGCAAACCTGCAAAAGCGTTGCCTGGTTAATTTCCGATTACTGTGCCAGCGTAGTTCTCCTGATTTTTCCGAAAACGAAAACCATGTGCTCGGAAGGATTGCTCTGTAATTTGTGGTCTATGGAATGATCTCGCTGTGCTGAGGATTTTCCGCCATCAGATCAGTCAGGGATCGCTCACCATCGTTGCCGTTTGTGTCTTCTTGGCGGCGATTACGTGGCTGGTCTTCGGCCAGACGCTGGGTCACGGCTTCGTTGACTACGACGATCCGCAGTATGTCTATAACAATTTAGAGGTGACGAGCGGTTTCAGCCTGCACGGAATGACGTGGGCGTTCACGCACAGCTACTTCAACAATTGGCATCCGCTGACCTGGCTAACGCACATGCTCGATTGGCAGCTGTACGAGCGGAAACCTGGCGGCCATCATTTCACGAACGTGCTGTTGCACACAGTTGGTGTGCTTTTGTTGTTTCTTGTGGTCGCACAGATGACGGGAGCGCTCTGGCGCAGCGCTTTCGTGGCGGCAATCTTTGCGATTCATCCCCTGCACGTGGAATCAGTCGCATGGATCGCAGAGCGCAAGGATGTGTTGAGCGGCGTGTTCTTCATGCTGACGTTGGGCGCCTACATTCGCTACGTTCACCGGCAAACCTTTGGCCGATACGCGGTCGTGTGGATTTTGTTTGCGTGTGGGCTGATGTGCAAGCCGATGCTGGTGACGCTGCCCTTTGTGCTTTTGCTCCTGGACTATTGGCCGCTCAACAGAGTCAGAACTCAGAGGTTCGAAGTCGGAAGTCGGAGATTAGGAGTCAGTAGTCAGCCGCCTTCAGAAAGCTACGGAGAGTCGAGGTGGTCACTGGTTCGCCATCTCACGTTGGAAAAAGTCCCTTTGCTCGCGCTGTGTGTACTCTCCTCCGTTATTACTCTTCTCGCCCAAGGGGACGCGATCGTTTCGATCTCGCGGTTGCCGTTTTGGTGGCGGCTGAATAATGCTTTTCTGAGCTACATTGTGTATGTGCGCCAGATGCTCTGGCCATTCGGTCTGACGCCGTTCTACACCTATCCTCAAACAACATTGCCCGGCTGGGAAGTCGCGCTTTCCATTGTGCTACTGATCGGGATTACGGCAGCAGCGATCGCTCTGAGACGAGGGCATCCCTATCTGGTAACCGGTTGGTTCTGGTACCTTGGGATGCTTGTACCTGTGATCGGCGTCGTCCAAGTTGGTTCGCAGGCGCATGCTGATCGTTACACATATCTGCCGCAGATCGGCCTGTATCTTGCGCTGACGTGGATGATTGCCGATCTTGCGAGAGCCTGGCGTCGCCAATGGATTTTAACCGCGGCAGCGACAGCCGTGATTGCCCTCTTGAGTTGGAGTGCATGGATTCAAGCCTCGTATTGGCGCGACAGCGAGTCGCTGTGGAAACACACGCTTGCTGTTACGGCAAACAACGAGGTAGCGCACAACCACCTTGGCAAGCTGTTTCTTGAAAAAGGATTGATCGATGAAGCAGTCGCTCATTGCCAAGCGGCAGTGAATTCGTTGCCAAATTCCCCGATGTTTCAGGCCAACCTGGGTACGGCCTTGCTCCAAAAGGGCCTGACCGATGAGGCGATTCTTCATTTCCAAAAAGCGATGGAGTTAGCGCCGAATCGCTCCGAGCGCGCCGAAGTGCAGTCTAATATGGGCAATGCGCTCATCCAGAAGGGTCTGGCAGATGAGGCAATTGTTCAGTTCCAACAGGCGCTGGAATTAGCCCCAGCCGACGGGATCATTCACAGTGATTACGGCAACGCACTTCTTCGGAAGGGCCTGGTAGATGAGGCAATCGTTCAGTTCCAACAGGCGTCGGAATCAGCTCCGAACGACAGGATCATTCACAATGATTACGGCAACGCACTTCTTCGGAAAGGCCTCGTGGACGAGGCCATTGTGGAGTTTCAAAAAGCGCTGAACTCAGGGGTCGAGGATGCTTACACTCCCAGTATTCACTACAATCTCGCCAACGCTCTTCGAAAGAAGAAATTGCTGCGCGAAGCGGTCGCTCAATATCGGGAGGCGCTAAAAAGAGAGCCTCGGCTGGTAGCCGCCCTGGACAACTTGGCGTGGATATTGGCAACAGCTCCAGATGCATCGCTTCGGAATGGCTCTCAGGCGCTTGAGTTAGCCATGCAAGCCAACCAGCTTTCCGGAGGCAGAGATCCCATCGTTCTGCGTACGCTGGCCGCGGCTTATGCAGAGAACGGGCAGTTCTCTAAGGCTTTCGAAAGTGCTAAGACCGCCTTGGAATTAGCAAACACGCAGAGGAACCAAGCTCTCGTGGAAGCGCTGCAGCATGACCTCTCGCTGTATCAGAAAGGGTTGCCTTAGTCGCTAGCCCTGATCGGTATCGGATCTGCGACTTAACCCTAACCATCCGATGAAGCCAGCGGCTGTGCACTCCATGCACCAGTACGAATTACGCCCGCGCAAAGTTAACGCAGGCATCGATCAATTCCACTTCGCCGGTTACGATGTAAGGACCGTTCTTGATTGTCTCGATTGTTACTTGAGCCATAACGGAAACACTAGAGCACCAAATCCCAAATCCCAAGCACGAGAGACACACAAATCTCGAAGCTTCAAACGGCAAAACCGCGGCTAGCTGGGGAGCACAGGCTGCCAGCCTGTAGTTCGCGGCAGCTTGCCGCGAACATTGTGGCAAACGTTGCGCGTGTGGTTACATGCGTTCGGCAAGCTGCCGAACGCTACAGGCC
>DATASP010000152.1:0-37008 GCA_036269155.1 Candidatus Udaeobacter sp. | reverse complement strand
GGGATTCCCGCCGCTATCAAACAACAGAGATACTCGCCGATGCTAGCGCACGCTCGTACTCGTATCCGAATCGATTGGGTTCGTGTTGCAGTCATTGGACTGATTCTCGCGTTCGCTCTCATCGCGAATGTCACCACGAATATCAAGTTCCCGGGGTACGCAGATCGCTTTCCGTTTATCGGACTGGCTGTTTGGACAGCAATTCTGGTTTCAATCGTGTTTCGTGCGCCGGAGTGGAACGTAATTCCACCAGCGTTCCGCAGTTGCATTTTTCTACTATCTCTCGTGTTGACCGCCTCTATGATGCCGGTCGAAGAGTTGCCGGTGGCATCTTGGAAGACAGCTCTCGGCCTTGGATTTGTATCGGCTGTTTTCGATAACATTCCGCTCACAGCATTGGCGATCAAGCAGGGTGGTTACGACTGGGGTTTTCTCGCGTATGTTGTCGGTTTTGGTGGCTCAATTATCTGGTTTGGATCATCATCCGGTGTGGCGCTCTCTAGTATGTATCCAGAGACTAAATCAGTAGTGCAATGGCTACGTCACGGCTGGTACATTATCGTCGCATATCTGGTCGGCTTTTGCTTGATGCTGGGCGTCTTGGGCTGGCGTCCAGATACGCCGCACAGGCGTGGACGCTTTCCCGGCGTTACAAGCGCGGCCATGAAGGAGTCGTTCTTGCTGCGCACCTTACCAGGAGGGCCGCAACTGGCTGAGGCAGCTCCGGCGAACCCGTAGTAGATCGAACACCACCGTGCGTCCGAAGGTACCTACCAGATCGCCCCAACCAATGCGCGTCGCCGTCCTTTGTGGTGTCCTGTTCCTGTCAGGAATTGGCGCTCTGATTTTCGAAACTCTGTGGTTGCGATTGAGCGGGCTGGCATTTGGCAATTCAGTTTGGGCGGCAGCGTTGATTCTCTCCAGTTTCATGGGGGGTCTGGCGCTAGGAAGCGCGATCGCGGCGTCATCGAGAATTCGGCGATGGCGTCCGCTTCATCTTTACGCGTTGCTGGAGCTGTTCGTCGCTCTGTTTGGCTGTACAATCGTCTTTGGCCTTCCGGTGCTCGGCGAATTGATGCGGCCCGTGTGGCAAACGCTGTGGAATTATCAGCCCACCCTGCTCGGACTGCGGTTCATTGTGTCTTTCCTGATTCTGCTTGTCCCGACGACGGCCATGGGGTTGACGCTTCCTGTGTTGATCGAGGACCCAGTGTTGCGGCAAACGAATTTTGCGCGCGCGATTGGTTTTCTGTATGGGTTCAATACACTGGGCGCCGTAGCGGGCGCTGTGCTCGGCGAAGGTTATCTAATAGCGGCATTTGGACTTCGAGGCACGAGCTTGGCCGCGGGCTTGGCGGTTTGCATGGCCGCCGCAGTCGCTCTGATCGTGGCAAAACGCGAAGGCGAGAGCGGCACGAATGTTTTGCAGCGAACGTTTCCGCTCCGCTTGAGTGTGACGTATCGGCCTCCGTGGCGTTTGCTTTTCGTCAGCTTTGGGACGGGCTGCATTCTTCTTGCGCTGGAAGTGATTTGGTTCCGGTTTCTGCGGTTGTATGTCGCATCGTCGCCGACCGCGTTTGCCGTCATGCTCGCGGTTGTGCTGGCAGGCATTGGTGCAGGAGCAATTCTGGGTGGCGCGATTCATCGCTCCGAGGCTCAACCGAATCACTTGCTTCCGGCGTTGCTGTTGAGCACGGCGATTTTGGTCCTCCTGTCGTATCTGTTTTTCCCGGGTGAATTATTTCCTGCGCCGACTGGCGTCTTCGAGCTGCGCTGGTGGCAGATCGCGCTATTATCCATCGCCCTGATGTTCCCCGTCAGTTTACTCTCAGGAATCCTGTTTCCATCCATCGTGGCAAATGTTCAGGCGAGAGTGGAAGACCGCATGAAGAGCACTGGCATCGCGACGTTATTCAATACGGCGGGAGCCGCGGTCGGCCCGCTTGCTGCAAGCATCGTCCTGCTGCCGGCCATCGGCTATCAGTGGAGCCTCATATTTTGCGCCGCGGGATACGCTTTGCTTAGCATCCTCGTGACCGACCGCGCAGATTGGTCAATTCGGCGGCCAATCGGTCTGGTCACAATCGCGCTTTGCGCAACCGTAGTTCTGCTGCTCGCATTTTTTCCTTACCAACGCGTTGAATCACACTTCGCGCACGCGAGTCGGCCTTACGAAATGGATAAGCACGGCCATGTGCTTGAACATGTAGTGAAAAGGATCGAGGGCACTTCGGACACGTGGCAGTTGCTGCGGCGCGATCTTTTCGGCGAACCGTATTACTACCGGTTGCTGACCAACGCATTTTCGATGTCGGCCACAAATCCGTACAGCCAGCGCTACATGAGATTGTTTGCTTATCTTCCGTTGGCTTTTCGTCAGGAATCAGAAGACGTGTTGCTTATTTCTTATGGCTGCGGCGTCACAGCGGATGCGTTTCTCCATGGGTCGCACGTTAAACGGATGGATGTGGTGGACATTTCCAAGGAGGTGTTCGCGCTCGCTGATTTTTATTCCGGCATCAATTACTCCAATCCATTGCGTGATCCACGCACACACGCTGTCGTGCAGGACGGCCGCTTCTTTCTTCAGGCCAGCCCGCGACAGTACGACATCATTTCGGGAGAACCGCCCCCGCCCAAAGTAGCGGGCTCGGTTAATCTCTATACGCACCAATTCTTCTCGCTCATGAACAGTCGGCTGAAGGAAGGCGGAATCGCCACCTTTTGGCTGCCCATCAATCAGCTGAAAGTCGAGGAAACGAAAGCAATTCTTCGTGCATTCCATGATGCTTTCTCAAACTCTTCGGTTTGGGCCGGGGCCGATCAGGACTGGATCATGATGGGCATCAAAGGGCCGGGACGCAAGGTGCCGGAGGAGGAAATCCGGCAATTATGGAGCCACCCAGATTCGGGCGGCGATTTGAGGAGAATCGGTATCGAGGTTCCGCAACAATTGGGCGCTCTTTTTCTCATGGACAGCCAAGAGATCGATCGGATCACGCGTGACGTCTCGCCGCTTACGGATAATTATCCGAAGCGGCTGAGCGATGCCGCGTGGGACGACGAAGCAAGCCAGCGCTTTGCTTTCACGTACATGGAGGCGCTTCCGGCGCTCCAACGTTTCCTTCATTCTCCGTTGGTCGCTGCGGTTTGGCCAGAGACGCTGAACTCGTCGATGGAATCATTCTTTGTCATTCGCGAGTCGCGCTATCTATCCGAGACGGTTGGAAGCAACAAGCTGGCCGAACTGGATCTTTATCTGCGTCATTCTGGCTTGCGAATACCGGTGTTGGAGGTGCTCAAGAGTGACGGATTCCGGCTGGCCATTGCCGAGCGAGTCGCGAAGAGATCGCAAGCGCCACCGCTGGAAATAATGGCGGATTTAATTGCGGGAGCGCTGGCGCGGCGGGACGTCAACGCAGCAATTCGCCTACTCGAGGGGGAGAGAGATCGCGGCGCATTGAGTCCGAACGACACGTTCTTGCTTACATACCTGTACTGCTTGAACGGCAGCGTGGACAAAGCGGAAGCGCTTGCCGGCACCAACGCCAACTCAATCAAGAAAGATTGGTTCGTTGATTGGCTGTGGGGAAAATTGGAGAACGACTTCGGATTTCATCCTCCGCCTTAGATGCGATGCTGAAGCGCTGCGGCTCGATCGCGCATCAGGAAAATCACATCGGTCGTCGGTCGCACGAGCCTGTCGCGACGCGCGCCAGCGAATCGAGGAGGAAACATTGATGCGCCGGCACAGGCTGGTCATTGGATTGGCGATCATGATCGGCGCAACGCGCTTTGCTCGGCCCGTGTTTTCGTTTTCAACAACGTCGATGAGCAGGCGCACCTAAATCGGGGCCGAAGATGACATCCGCGTCTCCAAACCGTTAAAAAAAAGTTTCAAAAATTGAGAAAAAAAGCTTGCCAGCCATTGCCCTCTTCCGCTAGACCGGGAATTCGAGCGACAAACAGCACTGTTTGGCCGTTCAAAAAAAGTACAAAAAAAGTGAAAAAAAAGCTTGTCAGACCTTTAGAAATTTAATAACCCTGCCGAAACCTAACCAAACCAATGGAGAAACTAATGACTAAAAACGCACTAAAAACGTTTAGATTCGTTCGGCTCGCTCTCATGGCGGGCGTCGGATTTCCGTTCATCATCGCATCCAACGCCTTCGCGCAGTTGCCGGCTCCCGCCGAGCCAGCTCCGCCTCCGCCCGGTGCGCCTGCACCTGCATCGGCGGCTGAGGTCGAACGCGTCGTCGTAACGGGTTCGAACATTCCCACAGCGGAAGAGACCGGCCCGAACCCAGTGGACACGTACCGTCCGCAGGACATCGAGAAACTGGGCATTCGCAGTGCAACCGATCTGCAGGAATTCATCCCGCAGGAGGCGGGCGGGACTGTTAACCTGAACATCGGCAATGCCGGTGACGGCACCGTCCAGTTTAACCTGCGCGGTCTGTTGCCCAAGGAGACTTTGGTTCTCATCGATGGCAAACGGGTGGCTTATGGCTCGTTGGCCGGCGCTGGCACTAGCGGAGGTCCGGACATTAACCTGATCCCCTTCTCCATGGTCGATCACGTTGATATTCTCAAGGATGGCGCCTCGGCTGTGTACGGCTCCGACGCGATCGCTGGCGTGGTCAATTTCTTTTTGATCCACAAATTCCGCGGCCTGGAGATTGGAGCGACCTACGGGAACACAAACTTGGGCGCCTCCAATGAGATGGGCGAGTGGGAGTCATGGATTAAAGCGGGCACCGGCGATGACAAGACGGATATCGTGGTCATTGCCGATTTCTGGGAGCGCCTCGGTGGCGTTTTCAGTCGTGACCGCGATATTGCTTCCAATGGGGATTTCACCCGGTTTGGGGGAAATAATCCGCGCAGCAGCAATTTTCCTGGCGCAATTACCACCGCAGGTACGCGCTTGATTCCGAGCCTGTTTTTCGCGCCACCGGGTCTTCCGCAGTTCGGCGTGAATACTCCGCCTGCACACTCGGCGCCAAACCGTCAGACTTCTCCATTTTATAATGGACTCGTCCCGGGGCCAATCAATAACAATGGCTTCCAAACTGTTGTGTTTAACCACACAAACGTTGGCTTTGGGTCGCCGCAAGTGCTGGATGGGAATTATGTCCTTTTTAACTTCGCGGCTTTCACGCCGGCGCTGCCGCCAGGGGACCGTCAAGTGTACTACGGCTCGTTTACGCGCGACATATGCGACAAGTACCTGACAATATTTGCCGATTTCAAGGTAGCGCGCTCGTATTTCGATGCATCGTTGGCGGCTGTGCCGTTTACGCCTGATCCGTTCAAGGTTCCAGGTAGCAACGTCGGATTCAGCCCCCAAGGCATCAGTGTGCCTATCGCGAACCCCTTTAATCCCTTCACAGTCGCGGACAGGATTCTGGATATTAACGGAGTCGGTGTCCCTGTGACTACCGGGGTTAAGTTTCGTGGGATTAACGACACCGGGCCCAGACATGAACAGTTCACATACAATGATTACCTGTTCGATGTTGGGCTCCGCGGTGAGATGGGAGAAATTGCCGATTACTTCAAGACTTGGAACTGGGAAACGGGCTTCCGCTACTCACGGAACGAAGGAAAAGACATATCCATAGGAGAGGTCAGCCAGCCCGGGTTGCGCGATGCGCTACTGTCGACCGATCTGGCCACAGCGTTTGATCCCTTTTTTGGCATTAATGGTCACAACAGCAGGGCGGCCAGAGCAGGGGTTTATGTCAACCTGCAAAATACCGGCGAATATGAGCTGCCAATTTACTATGCGACCATTAACGGCGACCTGTTCAGTCTTCCCGCCGGGCCAATCTCTTTCGCGATTGGCGGCGAGTATGACGCGCCGAGGTTCACTCGCGATCGTGACCCGTTGAACAATACGTTTCAATCGATTGGCTCGGTGGACGGACAAAGCTACCGTGTGAATCGGGACATCTGGGCAGTCTACGAGGAAGTGCGGGTGCCTTTCACCAGCCCCACGTGGAACTTCCCCGGGTTCTACAGTTTTGAGGTTGATTTTGCTGAGCGGGAAGAATGGTACAGCAATAATACATCTACGGTTCTGGTGCCGTTTCAGCCGGCGGTGCACAGCAGGTATAACGCGCAGAAACCGAAGGTGTCTGTCCGCTGGCAGCCGCTTGATCCCAAGTATATCGGCGCGGTAACGCTGCGTGGCAGCTATACGGAAGCGTTTCATGCGCCCACCCTGTCGGAGCTTACGCCCGCGGGCAGTCAGAACTTCCCGCTCGTGGTAGATCCGTTTACGGTCACTAATCCGGTGCAATTCCGGACTCAGCCGCAGATCGAGGAACGCATTGCCGGAAATCCCAATCTGCATCCGGAAGTTGCCTATGAATGGACCTATGGAGCGGTTTGGAGCCCGAAATGGGTCAAGGGCCTGACACTAAGCGCGGACTATTGGCACATTGACATGCGCGACCTCGTGACAGTCCTCGGTGCGCAGTTCATAATCCAGAACAGTAATCGTGCGCCTTTTGACGCCTTGGTAACTCGTGATGCCCCGCCGCCTGGCGGCGTATTCGGTCCAGTCACTCTGGTCCAGGATCCTAGCTTCAACGTCGCCGGCGCGATCTTCGAAGGTCTGGACTACGAAGCTATCTATATTCTGGATTCTACGATCTTTGGCGGCAGCGATTGGGGCAGGGTAACCACCACGATCAACGGAACCCACCTGTTCCGAGCTGAGCTTCAACCTACCCCAGATTCAAAACGGTTTGGTATCGGGGGCCAGTTCATCCCTACGTCATTCACCCTGACCAGTTCGCTGCCATGGGATCGGGCCAACTTCAGTATCTTCTACGATGGCCCGGCTGACACGTGGGCGGGTGGTTTGGATGTTGGTGCGGTAGTCCACTGGATAGGCCAATTTGAGGACGACAATTTCGACCTTACAGCAGCGTCGAAGCCACAAGAGCCCAGAAGCGGTGCCTTTCCTGACCGTGCGCGAAAAGTGGCCATGTGGACTACGCTGGATCTCATCTTAAACTACACGTTCAACCTGCCGCCACCGCCTGCAGCCGAGGTGCCCGGTTATGCCAAGGACGGCGGTAAAAACGTGAAGAGCGGCAAGGATGGCAAGGAGAAGAATGTCATCCCAGTATCGACGGCCGAGTACGGCTGCAACAACTGGAGATGGTGGCTCAACAATACCACGGTCACGCTTGGTCTGCAGAACGTGACCGACGAAGATCCACCGTTTGTAGCTGGCTCGTTTGAGAACGGGTACGACGAGTCGATTGCTACCATCAAAGGCCGGTTCTGGTACGTCGGGCTGAAGAAGCGATTCTAAAGCACAAAGCAGGATAATTCACAAGCGGCCGGGTTCTTCACGGAGCCCGGCCGTTTTGCTTCTGCTTCCCTTGCCATCTCGAGCGAAAGTCCGAACAGGCTCTAACGGTTGAATTCCAAACGATGCCGCGTGATGACAATTTCTGGAGCTATCCGAGGAATTTTGCGGAAGATTACAGAGTTGCTTGCCCGGGCACCGTGCCGTCTCAGTCGTTGTATCAATATAATCACGCAGGGCCACGCTTTTACTCGCTCGAGTCGCGCAGCGGGAGGCTCTTTCGGTAAAGATCGATATTCGATTCGAGCGCGTTTGCCGCCGCGTAATTTCCCTGCTTCGTGGCCAACTCCGAGCCACGCTGCGCTGTCTCAATTGCCTTGTCGAATTGATGATTCTCCGCATACGCAGCAGCAAGCAGCCGGTAGACCCGAGGATCTTTCTCGCCGGAGAGCTGCAGCGCACGCTCGCCCAGAGCAACTGCTTTTGCCCCGCTTCGAATCACGTCGTCAGGAAATGTAGCGAACACCCACACGAGATTGCAGTAGGCGTTTAGATTGCCTGGCTGTAGCTCCAGCGTCTTTTGCCATTCGTTGATTGCCCGATCGATTCGGCCCTGTTGCGACCACACGATACCGAGGTCGTTGTGTGCCTCCGCGCTGGCGGGACTCACTTGCAGCTCCTTCTGTAAATGAGCGACTGCCTGATCGAGCTGACCCTGCCGCAACAGGATCATGGCGATGTTGTGATGAACCTTGGGTAGGTGCGGATCCAGCTCCAAAGCCTTCTGGAAATGAGCAAGTGCCTCATCGAGTTCTCCTTTTGATCTAAGCGCAATGCCGAGGTTATTGTGCGCTTCCACGAACTCCGGCTGGATTTGCAATTCTTTCTGAAATTCAGCGATTGCCTCATCGAGATGTCCACTATTCAGAAGTAATGAGGCGAGGTTGTAGTGGAGCCGGGGACGAATCTGATGCGTCTCGAGAGCCCTTCTGAAGTGGATGCTCGCCTCTTCGTTTTGCCCACTTGCTGAAAGCGCAACACCGAGACGACTCTCAGCATCGGCGCTGTCGGGTCGGATCTCCAATGCTTTGCGTGCATGAAGAATTGCGTCGTCCAGGCGGTTTTCGCGCAGGTCAAGATCGCAAATACTAATGTGAGCCGTGTCGTTCTGTGGATCGACCGCGAGGGCGTGCGTCCAAAGTGCGCGGCCATCACGCCAGTAGCTGGTTTGCTTCCATGCGGGGTACACCAAGAGGGCGATCGAGGAGGCCATTGCCGTGGCGAGAAGAATGCGTCGATGGCGCCACGAGGAGACAGTGTCGGCAACGAACCACGTCACAAGAATATACAGACCGATCTGAGGCAGGTACATGTAGCGATCCGCGTGAGCCTGCTCGCCGACCTGTATGATGCCGCTCACCGGCACGAGCATTCCCAAAAACCAAAACCAACCCGTAAAAAAATAAGGATGTCTCCGTCTGCACATGAAAGCAGCTGCGCTGACCGCGATGAGGAACAGCGCCGCCACCGAAACTTGTACGAGAGAGAGGCTGTGCCTCGGATGAGGGTAAAAGACGGACAATCCAAATGGCCACACGAGTTGTCGCAGATAAATGACTGTTGATACAGCGGCATTAGAAAATCGGTTTATCAGTGACAGATGGCCGATCGGGTCGATAAAATGGCGCTGAGCAAGAAGAGTTGCCGCGCAAGAGCCAAATGAAAAAAGTAGCAGTGGAATTTTTTCGAGGAGAATTCGTCGAATACTCTCGCGATCTTCAACTATACGCTGCTGGCCACGCTTGACTGGAGCTTCTGGCGCGAATCGCTTTAAGGGCCAGTAATCCAGCAATAGGAGAACGAACGGAACGGTCACCAGCATCGGTTTCGACATCAGGCCGAACGCGAACACGAGCAGGACAAGGATGTAGGATGTCAACGAGGGCTTGTGAACATATCGGATGTAAGCACCGAGCGTGAGCATGAAAAAGACGGCGCTTAATAGGTCTTTCCGCTCAGAGATCCATGCGACCGACTCCACGTGCAACGGATGAATTGCGAATAACGCCGCAACAAAAGCGCTTTGCCACAAAGTGCCTGTCATTCGTCGCAGCACGAGAAACAGGAGGATGACAGCGATGGTATGCAAAAGAAGGTTTGTGAAATGGTGTCCGGCCGGCTTCAAACCGTACAGCTGACAATCCAACATGTGCGAAATGACCGTGAGCGGATGCCAGTTACCACCTACAGTGTGCGTAAAGGCCCAAAGCACGCTCTCTGGCGAGAGTCCTGCGGCAACCTTTGCATTCTCGTAAACATACTGTGGGTCGTCGTAGGTGACGAACTGGTGCGCTAGGGTTTGACCAAAAACCAACCAGGTAATCGCGGCGAGGACAGCACAAATCCCGGAAATCACCCCAAGCTTCGGGATGACTGACCGCACAGAAACGTGTTTTGCCATTTCCTAAAGACTAAATCGACCACGTGTAGCCTACGGCACTAGATCTATCAAATCACCAGCAGGCGGTCGCGGCCGGCACAATGGCGATCATGTATCGTTGGCTACGAATAAAGGTCTGGTTCTGATACGCGGGCTGAAGAAAGGATTCTACGGCACGGAGCAGGATAGTTCACAGTAACCCAACGGCGGACTTCGAAATTGCGATTCGCTCGCGAAGCAAGAAATGAACTTCGTGTCCATTCATTGTCAGCAGCGGTTGAGAATGATCTAAGGATTGATTTTCGCCGCGGTTTGAGGAAGACTTGGTTCCGCTAAAGTATGCAGCACGTTTCTGCATTCTCATCTCCGCAAACTGTCCCGGCTGTGCCTGGTCCGGCAGCCGCTGGACGCAAGCCTAATGTGTGGATTCTGGACAGTTGGCGCGACTTGATTCTCTACGTCTGTACGCCGCTCTTGCTGGTGCCCATCTTTGTCGGGGCCCAGGGACTCTGGGCGGCCGAAGACATTTATCTTTTTGTCGCCGCGTTCGGTGCGATGGGGCACCACTTGCCAGGTATGATTCGCGCCTACGGTGACCGCGCCTTGTTTCAGCGTTTCCGATACCGATTCATTTTCGCACCGGTTTTCCTCGTAGTGGTTTGCGCAGCTTTTTCTCTGTGGGACCTCAAAGGCATCGTGCTTGTCGCGTTTGTCTGGGGCGTTTGGCATGGAATGATGCAAACATACGGGTTCTGCCGCATCTACGACGCGAAGGTTGGCTCCTTCGCGGAGCTAACGCGACGCCTTGATTTCGCCGTGTGCGGCATCTGGTTTGCGACCGCTGTGCTTCTTTCGCCGCAGCGGATGACCGATACCTTGGAAAGTTATTATGCGGCCGGAGGACCTTTTATTCCGCCGGCACTCCTTCGGGCAGCGCAGCAAGGGCTGCTGGCGTTGGCTTTGGCCATTTCAGGTGTATTCCTGGTGAATTTCGTCTGGATGTGGACGCAAGGAAAGCGCCCGAGCCCGGTCAAGCTGGTGCTTCTTGTCACGAGCATTTCCTTTTGGTGGTACTGCAACAACATCGTAGCCAGCGTCCTCGTCGGCATCGCGTTATTCGAAGTGTTCCACGATGTGCAGTACCTCTCGCTGGTGTGGATCTATAACCGTAAACGAGTCGAGAGCGACAGATCGATCGGTGGGTTTATGCGTTTCGTGTTCCGCCGCAGTGGCGCGCTCGTAGGCGTTTATGTAGGCTTGGTGCTCGCCTACGGTGGGCTGAGCCTGTCCAAATCATATGTCGGCATCGATGCCGTTAAGCGCATTTTAACCGGCGTGGTGACCGCGTCGGCATTGCTCCATTTTTACTACGACGGCTTCATTTGGAAGGTTCGTGAGAAGTCGACGCGACAATCTCTCGGCATCACCGGCGGAGCCACTGATCCTTCAAAAAACGCCTTTTTGCCGAGTTGGGCTTTGCACGGCGCGAAATGGGTAGCGGTTTTTGTAATACCTCTTGTAGCTCTTTGGTTCACTGAGGTGCGTTCTGCCCAGGGTAAACTTGAGCGTCTATCCGCGATCGTTGCTGATCTTCCGTCCAGTGTGCGAGCGCATTTCAATTACGCGACGGCTTTGCAAGAGGCTGGACGAACCGATGAGGCAGCCGGACATTTTTCCGAAGCGCTCCGTTTGAATCCCGGCTCAGCGAAAGGCCACGTTAATCTGGCAGGCCTCCTAATGGAGCAAGGAAAATTGGACGACGCGCAAACGCATTTTGAACAAGCGTTGCGCATTGAGCCCAACAATGCCGAGTATCACTCAGGCTATGCTTATCTTCTGGAGCAACTCGGTCACGACGATCAAGCGGCTGCCGAATCCGAAGCTTCCATCCGACTCGCCCCCAAGTCCGCCCAAGCTCACTACAGCTATGGCGCGTTCCTGGAAAAACATGGCAAAATCGAGGAAGCAATTGCGCATTACCGCCAGTCTCTGCAACTCGATCCCCGTTTGGTCGATGCTCATATCGACCTCGGAAGTTTGATTTTTGATAACGGAGATCTATCCGAAGCAAAGGAACATTTTCAGAAGGCATCCAATCTCAACCCGAAACTTGCTCAACCGCATAATTATCTTGGACGGGTCCTCATGCGCGAGGGCAACGTTTCCCAAGCGATTGCACAATTCGAAGAAGCGCTACGCCTCCATCCTGATTTTCCAGAGGCCGAGGAAAACCTGCGCGTTGCCAAAGAGAGTAACGCTCAGTCTCCGTGACGCGAATTGCGCGAATTGACACGAATTCGATAAGGTGAAGCTGACTGTTGAATCAATTTGTGCCAGTTCGTGAAATTGGTGTCTCCCGTTGGAGACGCGAGTGGTTGTGGGCGCTGCTTCTCATTCCTCTCGTTTTTATTGCGTACGCCCAGGTATTTCGGGCCGGCTTCATTTGGGACGATGAATCGCATCTGACGCAGAATCCTTGCGTCGTCGGCCCGCTCGGCCTGAAGGAAATCTGGACTACGACGCAAGCTGTCTATTATCCGCTCGTCCTGACGACGTTTTGGGCGTTGCACAAGTTCGTCGGCTTAAATCCGCTGCCGTATCACATCCTCAACGTGTTGATGCACGCCGTTTCGGCGATTTTGCTCTGGCGGGTCTTGCGGCAACTTAACGTTCGCGGCGCGTGGCTTGGAGCTGCCCTGTGGGCTATACACCCAGTCATGGTGCAATCAGTCGCATGGGTGACTGAACTGAAAAACACGCAGTCCGGTGTATTTTATCTGCTCTCGATCCTTTTCTTTTTGAAATGGGAGGATCAAGGCGGCGCCGTTTCTCGACCGTCCCAGCGGGAGACTACGGACCGCCGCTCCTTGGTTATCGCTTTATCTCTGCTTTTCTTTCTGCTCGCGATTCTGAGCAAGCCGTCCACGGTCATGTTGCCTATTGTGCTCGCACTTTGTATCTGGTGGCGAAGAGAACGAATCCAAAGGCGTGATTTTTTGGCGCTTGTTCCATTTGCGTTGATATCGGCAGTTGCCAGCATCTGGACGGTTTTCGAACAGAAATTTCACGCGGGTGCGATTGGAGGTGATTGGGCGCAGACCCGGCCCGAACGCCTTATCATCGCGGGTAAAGCCATTTGGTTCTACCTCGGCAAACTGGCGTGGCCGCATCCTCTGATCTTCATATATCCACGGTGGGACGTTGATTCGTCGAAAGTCGTTGCGTATCTCCCGTTGCTGGCAGCAATAGCCGGGCTGGTTGCGTTGTGGTTTATCCGTGCAAAATCGGGCCGTGCTCTGTTCTTTGCCGCCGCTTACTATGTCGTCTCGCTATTTCCGGTGCTCGGCTTTTTCGACGTCTTTTTCTTCCGCTACTCCTTTGTGAGCGATCACTTTCAATATCTGGCAAGCATGGGACCTCTCGCACTCGCTGGTGCTGCGATTGTAACTGCTGTAGGGCGTTTCGGTGAACTCCGAAAGCCTTCGCGAGCTGACACAGCCGCTCTACAATTTCCCGGTAACATCGCCGTGGTTAGATCAAAATCGCTTCTGCTTCCGGCAATCCCGGGGATATTTCTGCTATCGCTCGTTTTTTTGACTTGGCGCCAGACTGCCGTTTACCATGATCTTGTTACGCTGTACACAGCAACACTGCAAAAAAATCCCGGCTGCTGGATGGCGCATTACAATCTGGGGATCATTCTGCGTGAGCAGGGCGACGTCGATCAGGCGTTGGAGCATTATCGACAGGCCTTCGCGTTGCGGCCGAATTACGCCGAAGCGCATTACAATCTCGCCCGGTGTCTGGTTGAGAAAGGCCAGCTTGATGATGCGATCGAGCATTATGAAAAGGCGTTGAAGATAAGTCCCGCCGATCCCGAGACGCACAACAACCTTGGCGTCACGCTCTTTGGCATGGGTCGCGTGGACGATGCGATTGTTCACTATCAGAAGGCGTTGGCGATCTGGCCGGGTTACGCGGCCGCAGCGTGCAACTTGGCAAATGCGCTTATCGTCCGGCAACTGCCGGGCGACCTAGACGACGCGATCGCCCGTTATTCGATGTGCCTGGCTCAAGCGCCAGATCAGGCTGAAGCGCAATACAATCTGGCGAGCGCACTCCTTCGCAAAGGGCGGATCGACGAAGCTATTATACACTACGAAAAAGCGTTGGAGTTGCTTCCGGGGAACGCGGACGCGCATGCAAACTTGGGCAGCGCCCTTCTGGCGAAAGGCCGCATTGCCGAAGCGATTGGGCAATACAAAGAGGCGCTTACCCTCGCACCGGAAAATGTTGCCGCGCAAAGTAACCTCGCGTGGCTGCTAGCGACGTCGCCGGATCCGTCGCTTAGAAACGGTCCGGAAGCGGTTCTCCTGGCTGAGCAGGCCAGTCGCTCATCGGATGGGAAGAGGCCACTTGCTCTGCGGATTCTGGCTGCTGCTTATGCGGAAGCTGGCCGCTTTTCGGAAGCTAAAGCGACAGCCCATGAAGCCTTGCAAGCCGCCGATGACCAGGGAAACGCCGCATTAAGCGATTTCCTTCGAAGAGAGATCGCGCTCTATGAATCGGGGCAGCCTTATCACAAGCAAGCTAGATAGCTAAGCAGACACGCTTGCGCGCACGCATGACTGAGTCGCTCATGCAAGTAACCGTTCGCTAGGGGATCTAATCGGCGGACTTTGATGCGCGAAGCGGAACATGGTCGCGGTAAAGCCCAACGTCCTCCTCAAGAACTTTCGCGAACCGGGAGTTGCCTTGCATGGTAGCTATAAGTATTGCTTGTTTAGCGGTCGTGATCGCCTCAGGGAACCGGCCAGTCTCGGCATAAGCAGCTGCGAGCGCCCGGAGGAAGTTAGGATCTTTGCCCCCTGAAAGCTCCATTGCCTGCTGAGCGAACTCAACCGCTTTGATGCCATCACGGATGGACGCATCGGCAGCAGTTGCCAACACCCAGGCAACGTTGATGCGAGAATGGGGATCTTCAGGAGCCAAGGCTATTGCGTTTTCGTAGTGGGCGACCGCCTCCTTAACCGAACCTCGCCGCAAGAGAGCGTTACCAAGGCAGGTATGGGCATCCGCGTCATCAGGTCGTATCTGGAGAGTCTTCTCCCAATCTGCCATTGCTTCATCGACACGGTCTTCTGCAAAAAGAATGTTCCCGCGGTCGTAATAGGCATCCGCATAATTCGGTAGCAATTTTATCGCCTCCCCATAGTGAACCATGGCTTCATCTGGCTGTCCTTTTCGGCCCAGAGCGTCGGCGAGGTTTACTTGCACAAAAGCTGAACCGACGCTGTAATGCGGATCCCGCTTCTTGGACCTAATCCTTAACGCGGCCTCAAAGTGAGAGATCGCCTTGTCCAGTTCTCCACGTTCGGCGCAGAGGTACCCGAGATTATTGTGGGCAACATCGTTATTAGAAGTCACGGCAAGAGCATGGGTCCAAAGAGTCTCGCTGTTGCGCCAGTACGAAGTCTGAATGAATGAAGCCCACGCCAGGCCAACGATGATTATTACCGCGGATGCCACAGCAACCCGTGAGCGTCGTTGGGACACTGCAGTCACATCAGCGACGAGCCACACTGCGAGCAAAAACAGACCGATGTGAGGAAGGTAGGTATAGCGGTCGGCATGGCCTTGTTCTCCAACCTGAACGATACCAACTACGGGGACGAGCATACCGACATACCAGAACCATCCGGTGAAGAGATACGGTCGTTTCCTTCGGAAAACGATTGCTGCGATAGTCATTGCGAGAAGCAGTCCGATCGCGAGAAGAATTTCCCAAATTGTCGGGGTATCGTTTGGATGAGGATAAAAAACGGCGAGGCGTGTCGGCCACAATGTTTTCCAGACATAAATCACGTAAGTCACGACCGCGTTTTCCATGCGCCAGAGGAGCGGCAGCGGCGGGATCGCACCAGTAGCCCGTTTCTGCAGCATAAATGTGATGACACACGAAGCCGCGGCGATAGCGAGCAAGGGAACTTTTTCTAAGAAAAGGTCTCGTCTTACGCGCCATTGATCACCGGATTTTGCGGTTTTACCTCTCTCTTTTGTTAACGAAAGTTGTTCAAAGCGACGTAGTGGCCAGTAATCCAAAAGAAGAAGGATAACGGGGGCGCTTACCAGCATTGGCTTGGACATGAGCCCGGCCACGAATAACACAGCAACCGCCAGATAACGCGTTACAGACCGTGCGCGTGTGTAACGAAAGTATGCCCCCAGCATGAGTAAAAAAAAGACGGCGCTTAGAACGTCTTTTCGTTCGCTCACCCATGCCACTGATTCAACATGGAGTGGGTGAACCGCGAATAGCGCCGCGACAGTGGCACTCTTCCACACTGCGCCGGTCATTTGCCACAGCACCCGGAAGAGCAACAGCACTGCAATGGTATGCAACACCACGTTGGTTGCATGATGGCCCCCAGCCTTTAAACCGTATAGCTGGCAATCCAGCATGTGCGAAATGGTCGTCAGTGGATGCCAGTTGCGCGCGTGTGGGCTGGTAAAGGCAAGCGCCAGCCCTTTTACACTCAATCCGGCCTGAATCGCAGGTGCCTTATAGACGTATAAGTCGTCGTCGAAATTAACGAAATCGTAACGGACTGTTTGGCCGAATACGGCCACGCTGATTGCGATAAGAAACAGGTATATAACAATCGTTATGCGACGACTGCGAACGCATCTTGGTAAGCCGCTGTGATGCTCGCCAAACTGGCGCTTGCTCTTATTCACTATGGGGCGACGAGCTGCCATTTGCTAGGCTAGGATCGCGCAGTGGTTTCTCATCTTGGTATAGACCGATATTAGTCTGGAGTTCGGCAGCGAGACCACTGTTGCCCTGGCCATTGGCTAGTTCAATGCCGCGCTGTGCAGTTTGAATCGCCCGTGCGAACATGCCTTTCTCTGCATAGGCGGCCGCCAGGGTGCGAAAGATCACCGGGATTCGCCCTCCAGAAATGCGCAGGGCCTGCTCGGCCAGTTGAACCGCTTGCGCACCATCGCGAACCGAGTCCTCTGGCGAGGTTGCGAATACCCAAGCGAGGTTACTCATCGCGTTTCCGTTGTCGGGTTGAATCGCCAACACCTTCTGCCATTCTTCGACACCCTCCCTGATGCGACCCTGCTGGATCAGAACCGTGCCCACAATGTTATGGACTTCTATATTATCGGGCTGCAGCTCGAGTAATTTGCGATAGTGAACCAGGGCATCGGCTACTTGACCCTTTTGAAGAAGGGCCTTGGCAAGGTTCTCATGGGCAGGGCTATTGTCGGGGCGGAGATCCACCGCTGCTTGCAGCAGCGAGATAGCCTGGTCCACTTTACCTTTTTGCAAAAAGACGATGCCAAGGTTGTTTTCGGCGACATCGTTGTTTGCGGTTACCGCAAGGGCATGCCTAAACAATGTTTCGCTATCGGACCAGTAAGAAGTTTGTATCCAGGCGCTACAACTTAACGCGGCAACCACGAGCAGCGCAGCAGCGCCCAAAAGTACGCGTCGGCTGCGCCACGAAGCAGTCAAATCGGCAAACGCCCAGGTGCCAGCAATGTAAAGGCCGATCTGTGGCAGATATGTATATCGATCGGCATGCCCCTGCCATCCTACTTGTACCAACCCGATTACTGGAACAAGCATCCCCAGATACCAGAACCAACCCATGATGAAATACGGCGCTTTCTTTCGCAGAACAGCCGCTGTTATGGTAATGCCAAGGAGAACGGCCAGGGCAAAAATGATTTCCCACGGTGGCAACCGATTTTCAGGGTGGGGGTAGAATACCGCAAGGTTTGCTGGCCAAAACATTTGCCGCACGTAAATCACGTAGCTCACCACTGCATTGTTGAATCGGGCCAATACCGACAACTGTTCAGTTTCGCCGACCGCGCCTTTCTGAGCGACGAACGTGACGACACTGGAAACAGCGGAAAGCACGATCAGCGGAATCTTTTCCACAGCCAGCTTAAAGAGCTGACGCCCGACTTTTGATCCCTCTTCTCTAATTCTTCCCAGCGGCCAGTAATCCAGAAGTAACAGCACGAAGGGCAGCGTCACCAGCATCGGCTTGGACATCAGACCGAGGGCAAACCCAAATACTACCATTAAATAGCGCCAGATCGATGGTGCGCGAGCGTAATGAACGTATGCGAGCAGAGTTAACATGAAGAAAACGCCGCTGAGCACATCCTTTCGCTCCGCTATCCAGGCAACCGATTCCACTCGCAATGGATGGATAGCAAACACCGCCGCCACGAAAGCGCTTCGCCAAAACGCTTCAGTCATATATTGGAGAGTGAGAAACAGAAGGATCGCCGCGATCGAGTGCAGCAAGACATTTGTGAAATGGTGAGCTCCTGCCTTCAACCCATATAGCTGGCAGTCGAGCATGTGGGAAATCGTGGTCAGCGGGTGCCAGTTCATGGAATGAATATGAGTGAATGCCCAGGCAATGCCGCTCAGGCTGAGGCCGCCGGTTATTTTTGTGTTTTCATAAATGTAACGCGGATCATCGTAGTTGATAAAGTCGTGCCAAAGGGTTTGGCCAAAAACAATCCACGTAAGCACTAGAAGAGACGTGCAAACGCAGACAGTTAGCCAGCGGCGACTTGTTTTGGGGAGAGCGATTGATATAGAATTGATACGGTGCACTTGCTGCTCTCGAATCCGTGAGAAAAAGAGGCTTAGTCGTTCCTTTTGTAAATCAATATGTAATCCTTAAGACTCTCGACTGACGGTGGGACATCCCCAAAGAAATAATCGGTTTGCCTAGGCGTAATGTTCACAAATCCAACTACGGCATAATTTGCCGCTGTGTATTCGTTTACCCAGGTAAAGATTGCCTGCTCAGACCCGGGACGCCACAACCAGGAATAAAACATGACGACCGAGATCAGGTACTCTGGACGGGCACGTTCGATCTCACGAATCATCTCCTGTTGCATCTGCTGTGCGTATTGTTGCGGTTCCATTAAGCCGTAAGTGTAAATATATCCGGTTGCCGAATGCCGCTGCGCATAAAAATAAATCTCCGGTTCCGATCCCAACACCGCGATTGTATCATCCGGGCTTGTGTGATCTCGCAGATAGTCTGCGATTTTAACCGACTCGGCGAACGGATTATCGGAGTAAATCATTCGGGAGGCTTCAACTGGAGAGACTACAAAGAAGAACTTCTTCTCCCAGAAAATTGGCAGGGCAAGGATTATGCCGAGCAGAAACAGCGGCGCGAATCTAACCACAATCATCCGGCTGGTCAGGAGATCGGACAGGTTGCTAATTGCGACGCCGACAAGCAGCGAGACCGCCGGGAGGATCATAATAAAATAATGCGGTCGAAAATAAAATCCCTGGCATACCGCTAAAGCCGAGAACACTAGCAAGCCGAGCAGAAAAGTTGTGCTGCGGCGACTCCTCCTTTCCCAAAGTCCGACCATCAAGCCGAGTCCGGCCAATGCCCACAATCCCCAGGCCATTCCAATGGCTTCTGTGATGCTCTGACCAGAAACCTGCATGGCCCGGTATAACGGCCACTTGCCACTGTATATCTCACCTATAAGAAAAGTGCCGTATTGGGCAGCGTACCTAACTGTCCAGAACCAGAATTTATCGAATACGCCTGCGTACCAAAGAATGAGACATGTGATTGCGAGGGGGACAATTGCAGCAACCCCGAAAATCAGGTTTCGTAGAAGGATTTTTTTCAGGGTAATTTGTTGGTGGACATCATTCCAGAGAAGGTGGATTGCTCCAAACGGGATAAAAAACAGCGCGGGCTGCTTCATCAACACGCCGATGCCAAAGAGCAATCCACTTGCGGATAGTCGTTCGAACGAATGCCGCTCTGACTCCGATAGCCTTAGCATCAGCAATGTCCCACCGAGAACGAATACCATCATAAAATTCGTGGCGTGAGCAGCTAGCCCCAGGACGGATGGACTGATGGAGAGAACGGCATAGCTCGTTGCTGCCGCGATTCCCACAGTCGAATTCATCAGCCGTCGCCCCAGTATGAAAATAAGCGCGATTGTGATGGCATTGACCAAAAGCAAACCGAAATGAATGCCAACGATTGTTTGTCCGAAGATTGACATAATCACGGCATACGCCCCATACGTTCCCGGAAACTTCATGTTATAGGCGAGCTTGTATGGAGGGATGCCTTGCAACATTAGTTGGCCGGCATAAGCGTATTCCCCTTCGTCGCGCTCAAGCGGAATCTCTAGAAGTCGAATCCGGATTGCGACGGTGACGCCAAAAACGATTACCGCCAAAGTCCACCACGCGACTCGCAAGGTTTTGTCATGAAAGTCACTCTGGCTAGTCATGGAAGGGCTATTGATGTGAAAAATAGCAGGTTGCAACTACGCGATTGCATTGCGTCGGTTCTTTGCACTTGAGAGAGGGTCTTTTAATTAGGTGCAGGCGACAACCATCGTTTAACGCGTAGTCGTTTCAGTTAAGACGGCTATTCCACGCTAGCCGGTAGGGCAGGATTGTCACCGCAGCAAACAGCACGGATAAGGACAGCACGACTCAATCAGAAGGGATAGCCAGGCGTTTCAGATGTCGTGCTGGTTGCGGAACGCTTGGCACGTGCAAGCCGCGGCAGGCGTCTCGCTACGGGATTATCGCGCTTGAGATCGCGCAACTGGCGACAGCGAACTGAGTCGGAATGCCGGCCGGAGGATTTCATGGAAGATGAAACCAATTGTGTTCGCTCGCAAATACCTCGTAGTTGAGGAGCGCGTCCGATATCGAAACAGAAACCATGATGGTTGCAAGCACGACCAATGGCAGCAACGCATTGCCGGCTCGACTTAGAAGACGGATGACACCGTAGGCGTACAACAACGCGAACGGAATGAGAGCACCGCTGATCAAGCGCCCCGATGTGAAATATGGGTAGGCGCGAGACGGATAAATGCATTGGCCAAAATCGAACTGAATGGAGAGCAGCGCAAGAAATGCGAGCGCCGCGCCGAACGTGGAAGCCGCCAAGAGGAGCGCCTGTCGTTGGAACACCGATAGCCGGGTATCCCATCGAATTCCTGTCATCGCGGCACACAGGAAGAACAACGATGAGATCGCATAAAATCCATCGGCGATGCGTGAACTCAATTCGCGATTGTGCCACATGAGTTCGCCACGCCAAAACCTTGCGACTAGATCGGACCAAAAAGTCCACGAGCCCCGCAAAGAAAAAATGGGATGGCCCCACCAATCGGCGAACGGTTTTCGTGTCCAGCTAAGGAGTGCGATCGCGGTTGTCGACCCAGTAACGTCGCCGAAATGAGCCTTGCTCCAAAGCATCCAGCTGCCGATTGGGATTCCAGCACAAAGAATCATCGGTAGCAGCGCAAGGGTTGCGGCAGCAGGCCCTCGCCGAAAGCCCGGCAGCGACTTCGCAACGACGGCAATGACCGCGACTGTGAGCAAAGGTAAGTTGCTCAATTTTGTAAGATAGGTCGCTGCGATCGCCAGACCGGTGACTGCGCCGAGCAAGAAGCTCGGTGATTCCTTTCGCAACAATTGCATGACGCAAAAGAGAACCGCCCCGAAACAAATCGGGGATAGAACGTCGTTGCTAAGAACGTAGAATACATCCTGCGGAATGAACGCAAGCAGCAGCGGCACGCCAACACTCAAGCCAACATGGTCTGTCCCAACAGTACGCCCAATCACATGACCAAGCCACACTAATATCGAGATGAGGAGCGCATTCAGGAAACGAATCCAGTACAACAATTCAATTCCTGTTAGTCCGATGCACTGCCCAAACCTCCACCAAAGGCCAGTGATCGCGTAATACAGTGGCGGTTGGGAAGATTCCCAGTTGATCTCGTTTTGCCAGGCAGCCTTTGTCGCTTCAATAACGGGCGCCGCCTCCGCGACAGATTGCTTCCACAAAGGTCGCGGAAATCTTGCGTTCGGGAACTGATCTGGTGTTTGAAGAAATTCCGGCGAAGCGTAGGGGACAATAAAGCTGAGGGATTCGTCTGTTAGCACATCGAATGTGCGCGGCGGCCGGCCGGCAAAGTATTGTGTGACAAGGTCGAAATGTAGGTCTTCGTCGCCATTGCTAAAAAAGGGGAAAGCAGCCGCAAAAACAAAAACTCGAAGCGACGCCATGAAACATAACAGCAAGATCAACAACCGTTGGTTACGAAACTTTGCAAATATGTTGGCGAGTCGTTTTATAAGAGGGAGCATGACGCAATGGTTTAATGTTATCCCGTCCTGCGACGCGGATTTTGATGACCGCGCACGCCGCTGAGGCTTTTGCTGCGAGGGGCTTGAAACACCTTCAATTAAGTAAGCGAATCCGCGGCCACCTCCGCAGGCTCAAGAAAAGAACACTGCAAGACAGGATCGTCACGGCTGCACCCGCATACAGCAGGGGCGGCCGGTAGCGCAGCTCTATCCTATGTTCGCCCTCCTCCAGGGCGATGCCCAGCAGCCCGGCGTCCACCCTAAGCGTGGGTGTAGCCCGGCCATCGCTGAAGGCATGCCAACCCGCATCAAACGGCGTCTGAAACACGACGATTCCCTTCTGATTGATCCGAGCGGTTCCCTCGATTCGTGTTTGTTTAAAGGAGTGGATACTTAGAGCCGCCGCTCGGCGCTCGGCAAGAGCATCTGGAAGCGAGGTTTCGCTCATTTGCTGCTTTAATTCATCGAGAGATAGCTGTGAAAGCTCCGGTTTATGAGCGGCATTTTGCTCAGAAAGAACGACGGCATGCAGCAGCGCTTGCGGCTTTACCTGGCTGGGCAGTTGCAGAAATATATCTTCGGGAATGTAGCGGTCGAATGCGAGTCCAAATGGAAGAAACAACTTATTGCGGAAGAGATAAATGCTGCCATAACGTCGAATAAATTCGAACTGCTCGGGGACATCGGATGGCACAACATCTTTAGCGATTAGGTACTTCTCGCAAGCGAAAGTCGAGAGCAGAGGATGTCCGACCAAACCCTTTGACCACTGTGCATCTACAGCGATATCGGCCCTCGAAATGGCGTCCACAGCCAGCAAGAACTTGATATAGTTGAGACTGTTAAAAGAGCTGTAAGACAACGTGCCATAATAGCCAAAAACCATCGCATCGTTGTAGCTAGGAATCTTCGCAGGTCCCGAGCCCCAGGTCTTGGTGATACGAAAGAAGCTGTTATCGCTCGCCTTGATGTCACGGACGGCGTCGACCGTCTTGTCATTAAAGCCGACCCGCTCATTTAATTCTTGTTTTGTAACGGTCGGGCGATTCACAGTTATTCGATCGAAGTGAATAACCTCAATAGCGGCCACGAGTAGAATTATCCATCCCGTGATACTTTGCCGCTTCACGATCTGGCCGGTTATCAGCAGAGCTGCGTATAGAATAAGGAAAATAGCGGCAGCCTGCCTCAGCTCATGATTAATAAGCACCTGGATTTCGTTGATCGGCAAGTAGAGAACACCTAGTAATACAAGCAGACTGACGCCCAGAGTCCAAAGACCGAAGCTTCGGCGCTCCATGCAGCGCGAGAAAGCCGTCATGCTTAGCGTGATAATTCCGAAAATCGAGAACAATGCAAACGTTCTGAAATAGCCACCCTGAAATCCCCAAAAAAGATATCGGAACCATGGGAACACGATCGGAACAACTATAAAACTTAGGAACAGACCGCAGAGAAGGCGTTGCCAACGGGTAGCCCCGATAAATGCTTGCGGCAACATGAGTAGAGGAAGCAGCCCGCAATAGATCATCGGCGCTTCGAAATAGTTTTCCCAACCCCGAAACTGATCTCCAGTCCCGACCATATCGGTTGAAAATGGTCTCAACGCGGCTGTTACATAGTAGAGAGGCGACTCGAGTTGAAACACGGACGGCGTTGGTCCCCAAGTGAAGTTGGCGATCGTACCCGATCCGCGCGGACTATTCAGAATGGAGTAGGCACTTCCAAGGCAGATAACCGCCGCCAGACCAATACCCAGCAAAGCGACCGCAGCGAGCTGAACAGAAACGCGGGACAAGACTCGTGGCTTCCAACCATATATTTCGACCAACCGCATCGGCACGTACAAGGAGAGCAATACCGCACTCAAGTAGAGATGAAATACCGTCACCAGGCCGATAAGAGCGACCGCAAGGGGAATGTAAATCCAGCGACTGCGAGAAATCGCTTCTTCGACCGCGAACAACAGAAACGTAAAGCTTACAACTTCATCTGCGCTGATGATCCAGCAGCTACCCACGCACATGTAAGCGGAGAAAGAGAGCAAGAGCGCACCTGTTAGCGCGGCGCACAGATTGATGCCGCGTAGCTGCAGAAAACGAAAGAACAACAATCCAGCTACCAAAGTCTTAAGCAAATGTTGAAATACAAGAGCTCGGGCAATCAGCTCTCTTGGCAGCCAGATAACGGGCTCCCAGATCAAGTTACCTGTAAGATAGAAAAGACTTTGGCCCATTCCGACATAAAAAGACCAGGAAGGGAAGCCTTCGCGCCGAAGATAATCTGAGAGGTGAACGAAATAAGGATACGAATCGTTTATAGAATCGGCTCCGATATCTTTGTACAAGAGTACTTTATCGCCCAGGAGGAAGTTGTGAAATACCAGGACTCCGACCAACAGCAGAACCAAGGCAGTCAGAAAAGGACCGAGAAAACGTCCAAAGGCAGGAAGGATACTAGTTGGCGGTCCAGACGTGTGAGCTACCTGCCGCACCGCCGGGGTATTGTTGCCCATCTTGAACAAAAGAAGAATAATCCTTCACTAATCCTGGCGACGACTAACCACTCGTTTTGTGGCAGCCGCCAGCAGGGCCACGCCAAATGGAAGAGAGAGCTTTTTCAACAAGGTGCGTTCAAGTGCCATGATTCTCGGGAAGAAGTAATCGGCGAAACCAGGTGGTTCTCCCGTCCTGGAGAAATCGCGTCCAGTTTTTGACCAGCCTAGAGTTCGGGCCAAAACGGCGAACGGAAAGAGCAACGTAGTCCAGTAGGTTAATCGCCGTATCGCGAAGCTATTCTCCAGCAGGAGCGCGCGAATCTCGCTTATCCTGAACCGTCGCGCGGTCATCACCGCGTCGTCATGGGCGCTGTGCAGAAACCCATAAGCCGGGACGTTCACGAGCAACAACCCACCCGGACGCAGGATGCGATAGAACTCGCAAACTGCGCCCGCGATGTCCTTCACCCACTGGTGGTAAAGGACGCTCGAGCAAATCACGGCATCGAATGAGGCGTTTGCGAATGGCAGCGCACAAATGTTGGCTTGTCGCACGTTGTTTAGACCGCGTTCGTTGCAAAACGAGATGGCTTCCGACGCCAAATCGACACCGACATTTCTTTCCTCATTCCCGAGCTGCTTCAGAATCGCACCCGTGCCGCAGCCGGCATCGAGGATTGCCTTCTCAGGCCAATCAGGCAGTTCTCTTTCCAGGGTATCAAAGATTAGGCGGTGCAGCGCGCGATACCACCAGTGCGTCTGCTCGACGCGAAACATGATTTCGTATTCAGATGGCTTCACTGGATCACGTTTGCGACACAAAAATGCCCAGACTGCCTGTCGCCTGCGGGTCACGCATTGTCATGACAAAAGCGGTGCTGAGCACAGGTATCAAACAGGCAGCGTTTCATTGTTGGCCAGCGGCAATGGACGCGTCTGCTTGGTTGTCGGCACGTATCACGTAGCGCACGATGTATTGTGGCGTGCCAGTTTGATCGAGATATAGACGGCCAAGGTACTCACCGATGAGACCAAGAATCATGAGCTGGACGCCCGAAAAGAAAACAATACTTGCGAGCACTGTTGGAATTCCAAGTGTCAGGTTCGGGGTGATCCAAATCTTGTCTATCAAAATCAAACCGAGCGCCAAGATGCTCAAACAGGCTACAAACAGGCCGACATAGACGGAAAATCGCAGCGGTTTGACGGAAAAATTCAAGAACATATTCAACCACAACCGAACGAGTTTTCGAAATGTGTAGCGTGACGGTCCGGCAATGCTGGCGCGATGGTCGACTTGTATTTGCCCAATCTTGCCGGTGCTTCGGTAAATCAAACCGTCGATATATGGAAACGGACCGCGATACTTGACGATTTCATCGACCAGGAAACGGTCCATAACCTTGAAACTCGAGAGATAAAGGTCTTTTGGTTTGTGCAGCATCAACGTCGCGATACGATCGTTGAATCTGCTCCCCGCGTTGCGGAACCATGAATGTTGTTTGTCGATGTAATGACCGTAAACAACATCGTAGTTCTTGCGCTTTAATTCTTGAAGCATCGGTACTATTTCTTCCGGCGGATTCTGGCCGTCGTCGTCAAGTACCGCAACATACCGACCGCGCGCATGGCTGAGCCCGGCGAGGACGGCACTGTGCTCCCCAAAATTCCGACTAAGATGGACGAACGTCACGCTCTGCGGAAATTTTTCAGCCAGCTTCGCGCAAACGATTTCGCTATTATCCTCTGAACCGTCATTTACCAAAACGATCTGGAAAGGTGTGAACGCGAAAACCCTTGTGATGCGCTCGACAAGCGGGCCGATTGTGCAACTCCCGTTGTAAACCGGAATCACTAACGATAGGTCAGGTGTGGTTCGTTCGGCGCACATCGAGGCGTTGTCAGGTTCTATTCCAACTCTGTCGGATTTTTGTAAAAAAAGCGCGAAAAGTTATCGAAAATCTTCCTGTTCGAGACCTACAGTTTGCTGTGCACTTCGACGCCAGTATTTTCTCCCGATCGGATGTCCTCATCACAGGCGGTCTGGGATTCATCGGTTCCTCGCTGGCCAGGCGTCTCGTCAACTTGGGCGCAAAGGTCATGCTGGTTGACAGCCTGATTGCGGAATATGGCGGCAACCTCTTCAATATCCACGACATCCGGGATCGCGTCGAACTGAACACGGCGGATGTACGCGACCAAAACGCCATGGCCTCTCTGATCAAGGGGCGCGACTTTCTCTTCAACCTCGCGGGCCAGACTAGCCACCTCGATTCAATGACGGATCCGCTCACCGATTTGAACATCAACGCCGCAGCGCAACTGCACATTCTCGAAGCTTGCCGATTGCACAATCGGGGCGTGAAAATTGTTTTCGCCGGCACCCGTCAGATTTATGGGCGGCCGCAGTATTTGCCCGTTGACGAAAAACATCCTGTTAATCCTACCGACGTGAATGGCATCAATAAACTAGCCGGAGAATGGTATCATTTGCTCTACAACAATGTTTACAAAATCCGGACCTGCGCCTTGCGTTTGACAAATACTTATGGCCCGGGCATGCGTGTCAAAGATGCCCGTCAAACGTTTCTCGGTGTCTGGATTCGTCACCTCATCGAAGGCAAGCCGATTCAAGTCTTCGGCAGTGGAAATCAACGGCGCGATTTTAATTTCGTTGCTGATGTTGTGGAGGCGTTCTTGCTGGCAGCGGCCCAAATGGAATCCGAAGGCGAGGTGTTCAATCTAGGACACAGCGAGCACATTAGTTTGCACGAATTAGCGAGCTTGCTTGTTGATCTAAATCACGGCGGACGTTACGAACTCGTCCCATTCCCCGCCGACCGGGACGTCATCGACATCGGCGATTATTATGGTGACTTTAGCAAGATTGACAATGTGCTTGGCTGGTCTCCGCAGGTCTCGTTGCGAAATGGTTTAACCCAGACGCTCGAATACTATCGGAAACACCGCGCCCATTATTGGAATTCCACGCCATGATTCGGATGAATGATATGACATCCGAGCCGGGGAATTGCAGCGACAAGAACTGGCGGCAGTCGAACGCGTTTTGCGCTCGGGCTCGTTCATTTTAGGAAGTGAAGTGCGACAATTTGAGGAAGCATCGGCTTACTTTTATAGCACAGTTGGGTCTGCAAATTGTAAACTCGGGCATCCCTTCCATCACCGTCGCGCGGAAACAGGCATCTAAACTAAGATCGGTCGTGCACGCAGTTGATAAACGCCTCTTTCGTGCACATTTTCACACCCTTTTTTTCGTCCTGCTTCTGGCGGCTGTGACGATCTTTGCGTATCGACCTGCATGGAATGGCGGGTTCCTATGGGACGATGATGATTACATCACAAAAAACGATCTGCTGACTGCATCCGATGGCTTACGTCGAATCTGGTTTTCGCTGGATTCGCCTTCTCAATATTTTCCGCTGGTTTATACGACCTTTCGGATCGAGCGCGCGCTTTGGGGTCTCAATCCTTCCGGCTACCATTGGGTTAACCTCCTGCTTCACGTTGCCAACGCGCTGCTGGTGTGGAGGGTGCTGGCGCGCCTGAATGTGCCGGGCGCGTGGCTTGCCGGAGCGATTTTTGCTCTGCATCCAGTGCAAGTTGAATCGGTTGCTTGGATCACGGAACGCAAGAATGTGCTGATGGCCCTTTTCTTTCTCCTGACGCTGCTTGCGTGGATCGCTTTTATTGACGAGCGGACGAAGCGGCCGTGGCGTTTTTATGCGCTGGCCCTAGTCCTTTACGTACTGGCGCTTTCAGCCAAAAGCACCGCCTGTACTTTGCCAGCTGCGTTGCTTTTGATTCTCTGGCTACAGAAAAGGCCGATTACCAAACAGCGTCTGATCCAGATCCTACCTTTTGTTATCCTGAGCATCGGCATGGGTTTGCTGGCAATTTGGTGGGAACGCTATCATCAGGGTACAAGCAGGACGGTCTTTCCGTTTCTGAGTCCTATAGAGCGAATACTCGTGGCCAGCCGTGCTGTCTGGTTTTATCTGGGCAAACTCATCTGGCCGTCCAATCTGACTTTCATCTATCCAAAATGGAATATCTCACCGGCACACCTGCTGGACTACACATGGTTGCTGGCGGGAATCGTGTTGTGCGTGACGATCTACGTCCTGAGGCGATATGTCGGACGCAGTGTCGAGGTCGCGGCCGCGTTTTTCGTCACCACACTGAGCCCGGTGCTGGGGTTCATTATGCTGTTCACGTTTCGCTACACGTTTGTGGCGGACCACTATCAGTATCTGGCGTGTATCGCTCCAATCGCACTCCTTTCGGCAGGCATAGTTAGTCTGGCCGACATGTTAAAGCGGTATCGCGCCTGGATCTTGGGCGCGGCGTTATTCGCGGTTGCAAGCCTTGGTGCTTTGACGTGGCGACAAGCTGCAATGTATGGGGACATTGAAACCCTTTGGCGGACCACACTGGCGAAAAATCCCGAATGCTGGATGGCTCATACGAACCTTGGCATCGTCCTTCTCCAGAAAGGTCAGTTAAATGACGCAATTGCGCATTATCGGGCGGCCCTGCAAATGCAGCCCGATTTCTGGGACGCTGAGTACAATCTTGGCACGGCTCTTGTAGCCAAAGGCGAAGTAGATGAGGCCATCCTCCATTGTGATCGAGCTGTGGCCATGCAGCCAAATGATCCAGATAGTCAGGTTTCTTTGGGTGATGCTCTCCTTCAGAAAAAACGAGTTGAGGAAGCAATCGTTCATTACCAAAAGGCAATCGCATTACGGCCCGACTACTTTCTCGCACATTACGGTCTCGCCCGTGCGTCACTTGAGAAAGGTGACCTCGATACTGCCGTCCAGTATTGTCGGGCTGCCCTGTTCATCCGACCTGACAATGCAGATTGTCACACGGTGCTGGCTGTTGCTCTGGATCAGAAAGGCGAAACGGCCGAAGCGATTGATCATTACGAAAAAGCCGTGCAGATTTCCCCAAAGTCAATTTCTGCTCTAACTAATCTGGCGTGGCTGCTGGCCACCAGTTCTAACGACGCCCTACGAGACGGTAACAAGGCAGTCAGGCTTGCTGGCGAAGCTAATCAGCTGTTGGGTGGCACTAACCCCCTTGTGCTGCGCACCTTGGCAGCAGGCTATGCGGAGACTGGGCAATTTGGGAAGGCAATCGAAAGCGCGAAAGCCGCCATACAGCTGGCACGACTGTCTGGCGACAACGCATTAGTCGCGGACTTGGGAGAACAGCTAGGTTTTTATCGGCTCGGCGTGCCGTACCGCGAGACACCAAGATAAGAGACGCACTGGCGTATAGGGCGTTCGCTCGGCGCCAGATTGCTCGTCAAAGCTCGTCACGCAAAATTTCGAAAACAGTTGTGCTCTCCACCACTCCTTGCAGCGCGTCTGTTCCCGGGCCGCTGCCGAACGCGACGACGTCTTCAACCGTAACCAATGCGGATTTCGTGTAGAACGCCGCCGGCTCCGGCTCTTCCGATTGCTGCGTCTCGGCTGGGTCTTTCTCCGGTATTCTTGCCGGGCCATACGACTTGGTGCCGTGGGGACCGGTTGCCCAGGTGATCCAAGGTTGTCCGGCTGAATTAAAACCCAGCAATGCGATCCCGCTATCTTTGCGAAAAGGAAAGCCATTCAAGCTAAGTCCACCGATTGCCACATCACCGCAGACTACAATTGTCGATCTTTGTCCTCCATAGCTTCGAGCAACGCCGACTGCTCGGTCTAGTTCGACTGTTTGGCTTAGGGTCCTTTCTCCGTTGTTTTCCTGTGCTGCCTTGCGCATCAGCCCTGCATCGACAACCAGTAAATAGCCGCCGGGATTATATTGAAGTAGTTGGATGGCTCGCCGTACCATATCTGAAAGGCTGGGCTGGTGATTTCTCTCTTCTACTTGGTTCGTGAATGCGAGATCGCCATCACTGAAAACACCAAAGAGTTTCGGCCGGCGCCACGCAGGGATTGTTTCCAGCTCCGCTCGTGTCCGAACAATATCAAATCCGTTGCCCCGAAGTTCGAGCAACAGGTCGCGATTGTCTTGCCTTTCTCCACCTTTCGTGACCGGAAGAAACTGCGCCCCGCCGCCACCCATTGCGATGTCGATGTTCGCACGATCCACGAACTCAGCAGCGATTTTCTCGAGATCGGTCGATTCGGCCGGGTGCGCGTAAAAAGCCGCGCTGGTCGATTCAGTAAGCTTTGTATCCGTCACTAACCCTGTGGCTCGTCCGTGTTCGCGTGCGAGCTCGACGATGTTCTTGATAGGCTTGCCCTCAGCATTGATAGCAAGGGCGCGATTGGCCACCCTTTCACCTGTCGCGATTGCGGTTGCGGCAGCCGCTTGATCGGGAGCGGCAAAATCCTTCGAGTAATTCATCACCAAAGCTGCTTGAGGCATCGAGTCCACGTTCAGGCGCGTGCCAGCGCCACCGGCATAAGTACGAGTGGGGCCCAGCCGAGCTGGCGAGAGACCTTCTCCAACAAACACAATGATTCCAAAGGGCTTGCGAATGACCCAGTGTTGAAAGTAAAGAATCCCGACGCCGGCAAACGCGAGAAGGCAGAAAAGCGCGAGCAACTGATTGCGCCATTTCACGAGGCCGATCTAGGCGCGCGTTTGTCCGGTTGTCAACGAAAGAACCGCTTGTCGGCCTTGGCATTCACCAGCAAAGTGCGCGACGTATGGCTGGTCCGGTGATGCTCATCATTCGCGACGGCTGGGGCATTAATCCGGGCGGCGCGGAAAAGCGCAATGAGAATGGAGACGCCACGCTCCTCGCGTCCACCCCCTTTCACGACAAGCTCTACCGGGATTATCCATCTTCTAAATTGAGCGCCAGTGGCGTCGATGTCGGCTTACCGAAGAGACAGATGGGCAACTCGGAAGTTGGCCACCTTAACCTGGGAGCAGGTAGAATTGTTTATCAGGATCTGACGCGAATTAATAAAGCGATCGAAGAGGGCGAACTAACTCGCAACCAAGTTTTACAAGAAACATTCGTAGATGCGCGCGGTCACCGGCTTCACTTGCTGGGGTTGGTTTCCGACGGCGGCGTACACAGCCATTATTCGCACATGATAGCGCTTGCTAACGCTGCGCATGAAGCAGGTGTAGCCGAAATCTTCGTCCATACTTTCACCGATGGGCGAGACACGTCCCCCACTGGGGGGGCTGGTTTTTTGAGAACCTGCGAAAAGGAACTGGAGAAGAGCGGCGCCAGGATAGTTACGGTGATTGGTCGCTATTTTGCAATGGATCGTGACCGGCGGTGGGACCGCACGAAAAAAGCCTGGGACGCAATCGTTCTTGGTCGCGGTGAGTTCTGCAAATCGTCGCCGTCCGCGGCGGTTGAGCGACAATACTCCCTCGGCAAGACGGATGAGTTTATGCCGCCGCTGATTTTCTCCTACCCAAACGAGCAGCGTTTGCGCGATGGCGACTCAGTTTTGTTTTTCAATTTCCGCGCCGATCGGGCGAGGCAATTATCGCAAGCCTTTTTGCTGAAGGATTTCGACAGCTTCGACCGCGAGGTGTGGCCGCAAGTCCGTTTTGTCAGCCTCACGCAATACGACGTCCGCTTCCCATCGCCGTTCCTTTTTCCACACCAAGAGCTTGACGGCATCCTGGCTGAGGTGGTGAGCGCTGCAGGCAAATCGCAACTGCGCATCGCTGAGACAGAGAAATACGCGCATGTGACTTACTTTTTTAATGGTGGAATCGAGAAACCGTTTCCGGGCGAAGACCGCAAACTGATTCCCTCACCAAAAGTCGCTACCTACGACTTGAAACCGGAGATGAGCGCCTTTGAGGTCACCGATGAAGTGCTCGCGCTCATGGCGAATTACGATCTGATCGTCCTAAACTTCGCCAATCCCGACATGGTCGGCCACACCGGTGTGGTTAAGGCGGGAATCAAGGCCGTCGAAACCGTGGATGAATCCATTGCGCGAATTATCCCAAAACTTCTCGAGTTGGATGGCAAATGCCTGATCACCGCCGACCACGGTAACTGCGAACAGATGCGCAATCCCGATGGCTCACCCAACACCGCGCATACCAGCAACCTTGTGCATTTCATTTACGTCGCCAAAGATGCACCAAGGTTTCGCTGCGAAGATGGAATTCTGGCCGATGTGGCGCCGACTCTTTTGTTTTTGCTGGGACTGCCGCAGCCAAAAGAGATGACCGGGCACAATTTGCTCGTGCCTATTCAGTCGCCGGGCTAGCTATCCCCGCCAGGATCGATCGGCAACCTCCGGCCGCGACTTGTTCCCATCCGATTTCCAGTTGTCGATTTAGCACTCGGGTCCCTGTAATGGCGATTCGCTGTAGAAGAGCAATTCGATCCTCGGTTGTTGTGTCATGCCATGTTGGTTTTCGCTTGAGTGTGAGAGCGCCATTTGATTCCACGAGCGCGCCCCAGCTGACCGGAATCTCCGGTTCGCGGAATAATTCTTGAGGCAGAACGAGGAAAAACAAGTTTGCGCAGCGGTAGCGGATCAATTTGTCGAACTTGGTGCAGTCATAGAGGCGATTTTGCAGAGCACGCATGTCACGCAAAAGCCGCGCGTAACCAAGGTGACCGATCGCGGTAAAATTCTCCAAATCAAACTCAGGGAAGAGCGAATCGCCATTCCGCAGGTTTGGATAGTGCTCGCGCAGGCGGGCTTCGAGAATTTGGCGCCGCTGGCAGACAAAGTCGAGACGCTCGAGCGCAGCTTTGCTATGACAATTGTCTCGCCGCAAGTCGCAAAGCGCTTGTTTGCATTCGAAAATCGCTGTCGATCCAGTCTGTTTTGGCTGCCGTCGATGGCCGGCGACGTCGGCGCGGTACCGACAGTTTGGCAAAGTTACTTCCATTGCGCATGCAGAAAATCCTTGCGCCTGTGCCCAAATAAACGCGAGCTGCTTCAAACGCGCGTGTGTTTCCGTTTCGTTACGCGGCTCTTTGGAGCGCGGCGAGACGTCGCCGCTTTTGAAAGCGCGGACATGTCCGCGCAGTCCAAAGTCGGATTCGCAGTGGCCGCTTGCTACTCTCTCAGCCATTTCGCGAGCTCGCGTGCCCAGTATGTGACGATGACATCCGCGCCGGCGCGCTTGAGCGCAGTCATGATCTCAAGCGCAGCGGGGCGCTCATCGAGGAGCCCTTTTTCGACAGCGCTTTTGACCATCGCATACTCGCCGCTGACATGGTAGACGGCAGTCGGTTTTCCGAAGCGCTCACGGACGCGCCATAAGATATCGAGATAGGGCAAGGCTGGCTTTACCATCACGATGTCCGCTCCTTCATCGATATCCAGGGCTACCTCGCGCAGGGCTTCATTTGCGTTGGCGAAATCCATTTGGTACGAACGGCGATCGCCAAATTGCGGCGGGCTTTCGGCCGCCTCACGGAAGGGTCCGTAAAATGACGAAGCAAACTTGGCTGCATAACTGATAATCCCAGTCTGATCGAAGCCTCCGTCATCAAGCGCCTCGCGAATCGCGCCAATCCGGCCGTCCATCATATCGCTTGGCGCGACCGTGTCTGCACCCGCTGCCGCGTGAGAGAGCGCCGTTTTGACCAAAAGCTCGACGCTTTCGTCGTTGAGAACATGGAAATGGTCTCCGTCGATACGTGTGACGCCACAATGGCCATGGCTCATGTATTCGCACAGGCAAACGTCGGTAATTGTGACCAAATCCGGACATTTTGATTTAATGGATCGCACGGCTTTTTGAATGACTCCATTTTCTGAGTAAGCGCCGCTGGCCTGTTCGTCTTTCAGTTCTGGAATCCCGAAAAGAAGGACTGCCTGGAGCCCGAGATCTTGAGCGCGGCGCGCTTCATCAGCAATCTGTTTTAGGGGCAACTGAAAAACTCCCGGCATGCTGACGATTGGCTGACGCTCATCCAATTTTTCGCTTACGAACAGAGGCAGAACAAAATCGTGGATGCTCAATTGCGTCTCGCGGACAAGATTTCGCAAGGATAGGGAACGCCGCAAGCGCCGCGGGCGATGCACCAATCTTCTCATGAGGCGAGGCTACGCGCGCGACGCACCTGTCGCAAGCAAAGGGCACTTGACGCCGAAAACCCTTCCATGTAGCGCGTGCATGACACAGCTGTCTTTTTTTTGGCGTGTCTGGTTTTCACACGAATGACCGACTATTTGTTGATCGATATCAGTAACTCGTACGCAAAGTTTGCGTTTGCATCGAAAAGGCAAGTCTCGGCTCCTGTCCGGATCAGTACTAGCGACGTCACAAGCGCTGTCGTCGCGGGATTTTTAAAAAAGAGAAAAGTGCGGAAAGTGGTTGTCTCTTCGGTAGTACCGGAAAGAAATTCTGCGGTATTAAAAGCGGCAAAGAAAAAGGCCAACGTGCTCTGGCTGGATTGGAAGCTGAATCTCGGTGTAGGAATTGATTATCCGAAGCCGCGGTCGATCGGCGCGGATCGACTGGCGAACGCTGCGGCAGTTGCGGAGCTTTATGGAGTTCCCGCGATCGTGGTCGATTTTGGCACAGCCGTGACTTTCGACATCGTTTCCGATCGGCGCACGTACGTCGGCGGCGTGATTGCACCGGGACTCGAATCGATGACTAACTTTCTTTACCAACGAACGGCGCTTCTGCCGAGGATTTCGTTGAAAGAGCCGCGACACGCGGTCGGTAAGTCCACAATCGAGGCGATGCTTTCTGGCGCGGTGTTCGGATTTCGTGGATTGGTTAAGGAAATCCTTGCCCGAATCAAGGCAGAGCAATTTCCGCGCAAGAAGGCCTACATCGTGGCGACAGGCGGTTACGCGCGCCTCATCGCCGGATGCTTGCCGGAGATCGGTGTAATCCATCCCCATCTCACTTTGGAAGGTTTACGGATCGTGGCCAATCTCAATGACTGAACCTACACGAGGAGATCACCGTCTATTTGCGGTTTTTCCGAAGCGCGCTGAAAAATCGACTCGCATGAACAACTTTCCACTTGTCAGATGCCCTGAACAGGGCTTCAATCGCTACTCCATGAGATTCTGGGGGATGGCGGCGGTGGCCGCGCTGGTAGTTGGCTCCTTCGCGGCAAACTTATTTGCGGCGGATAACGTCGCACCGACCAAAGCCGAGCTGGAGGAGATGTACAACGCCGCTTACAAGGCGTTCGATTCAAACAAGTATCCGGAGGCGTTAAAACAACTCGACGGCATCGATGCCCGGCAACCCGATCTTGCCGCGTCAAAAAATCTGCGCGGTGTCATTCTGATGCGGCAAGGCAATTACGATCAAGCTGAAACCTCATTGCAGGAAGCCGCCCGGATCGATCCGAAGTTTTGGAATGCGCGCTTCAACCTGGCGGAGATCCCGTTCCTCAAAAAAGATTGGGCAGAGGCGAGGAAACGCTTCGAGCAACTGCTTTCCACTGGTGGGCCCGATCTGGCAAAAGAAGCTTCGCAGCTGATCCAATACAAAATTCTTTTGACCTACCTGATGGAGGGCAAAGGGAACATGGTAGATTCCATCCTGGCCAAGCTGGAACTTTCGCCCGATACGCCGGCCGTTGATTATGTGAAGGCAGCCGTCGCGCTCCAACAGAAGAATCAAAACGAAGCGAACGATTGGATCAAAGCAGCAGAGAAGAATTTCTCGCCGCAGCTGAACAAACTTTTCGCGGAATCACTTTATGAAGTCGGTTGGTTGGAAAAGCCCGCCGGCACAGCCCGACCTTCGTTGCCGCTAATGACAGCCGCCGAGCGCACGGAAAAAACGAAGGCCGCCGCCCGCTCAAAGTTCGAGCAATCCCAGCAGGCACTACGCCAGCGCGATTTCGCAACAGCGCTTAAGTTTGTGGATCAAGCGGATCAGGCTGACCCGAACCAGCCGGCGACGCTTAATTTGCGTGGTGAGATTTTGATGCAGCAGCAGCAATTCGATCAAGCCGAGGCTGCATTTAAGAAGGCAGCCAAGCTGGATCCGAAGTTCCGCGAAGCCCAATATAATCTGGCGCAGATTCCTTTTAAGAAGAAGGACTATGCAAAGGCTCAGGAGCGTTTCGAGACATTGTACAAGCGAACTCCGGGTGGCGATAAGAATCAGGCGGCGGAGCTCATCAAATTCAAGATTTATATGACGCTTTTGCTCCAAGGCAAAGAAAGCCGCGCCCACTCGATGATGGAGGAGTTCCAATTTACCGGCGACACCCCCGCACTTTATTATGCCCAGGCAGCGTGGGAGTACAAGCATAATAATGCCGAGAAAGCCGCAGACTGGACCGGTTCGGCCAATAAGATTTATTCGCCAGCGCTCAACAGTGTTTTCGCTGACGCGTTTTATGATGTCGGTTGGATGCAAAGGCCGGAGGGTTCCACGGCCCCAGCGGTCGCGTTCGACACGTCCAACGCCGGAGCCTCCCAGGCGGAGGGCGCTCCGGCTGTTGAGCCGAGTGCGATCCCGGACCGTGTGTTCGCTGCAAATAAACAGAGCGAAGCTTCCAAGGGAGAAACGCTTTCGTTGGCGCCAGCGGCGCCGGGAGAAAGCCCGGCGGTTGAACTTGGCAGTGC
>DATASP010000151.1:0-5959 GCA_036269155.1 Candidatus Udaeobacter sp. | reverse complement strand
GAAAGGGTCTTCCCTCGAAGCGCTCGCCTTGTCCTGTGGCGTTTTCGCTGGACATTTTTGGCGACCGCTGGACCCTGCTGGTCATCCGCGATCTCTTTTTTGGCCGCACCCGTTTCAAAGAATTCGCGGCCTCGCCCGAAGGTATTCCGACGAACATCCTGACTGATCGACTCGAACGCCTGCTGGCGCGCGGCATCATTCAACAAATGCCGGCCGAAGACGGCACGAAGCGGATGGCTTATCGCCTCACCAAAAGAGGAAAAGCACTTGGCCCGATATTGAAAGCTATGCGGGACTGGGGACTGGCGTGGGATAAATCAACGCGCGTTCAAATATCGCGCACGTCTGCATCATAAGTAACTGTGTTGTTTTCAAGCGATGATGGGTTGGGTTTTTAGTGTGTGATTGAGAGCTAGGAGGAGTTTTCGCATCACCGCTGTGAGAGCGAGTTTGTGCGGTTTGCCTTTGGCGCGCAGACGTTGGTAAAAGCTCGACAGGATCGGGTTGAAGCGAGCGGCCGAGAGTGCAGCCATGTAGAGGCCGCTACGTAAAGCGGGTCGACCGCCAAAGATGGCGCGTTTGCCGTGGATTGATCCACTGTCGTGATTAAATGGCGCCAGGCCGGCGAGCGCTGCGGCTTGGCGACGATTGAGTTGGCCAAGCTCGGGCATTTGCGCGAGCAAGAGCGCCGCTGTGCGTACACCGACTCCGCTGATAGCAGTGAGCTTTTGTGCTTTGACGCAGAGCACCTGGTCCTGCGCAATTAGATCGCTGAGGTCTCTATCGATTGTCTTAATTTGCTTTTTGATTTTGCTAATTAAACTGCGACTCAAAGCGCGCAGCTCGGCGCAGCTGAGTTGCGTGAGACGATTTTCTTCTGCGACCAAGATCCTGCTCAGGTGTCGGCGCTGTGCTTCGTACTGACGCAAACGTTTTTGCTTGGCAGAGAGTGGCGGGGTTGGCTGCGGTTGCATCGCGCTGCCAAAAGCAGCGAGCACTTTCGCATCAATCCTGTCGGTCTTGGCTAGGATGCCAGCCGCCCGCGCGTATTGGCGCACGCGCACTGGTTGCACCAGAGTAACTTTCACTTCGCTCTTTTCCAGGCTCTCGAGCAGAGCTTGCTCATAGCCGCCGCTGGCTTCGCAGATCAGTTGCACTGGCGTAGCACTTTGCTTGATCCAGCGCACTAATGCGGCGTGGCCGCTGCGCTCGTTCGGCAAGCGACGAAATGTTCCAGCCCAAGCCACATCCAAATGCGCTTTGGCCACATCGATCCCGATATAGACAATACTTTGCTTCATGGGTTAAATAACTCCTGCTTGTAAATGCGAGCTGGCCAGGCCGGCACCGCCCTTGGGTTGGGCCGGCTTGGTCGCTCCAGTAACTGTTCGAGTTTTACTTAGCGCCAAGGGCAGGGCGTGGATCGAACTTACGAGCGGTCTTGATTGGTAATCATGACCTGCCGCTTTACCGGATCTCACACCCGCCCCTGTTCTACCACAAAGGCCGCCATTCCAAGATACAAGCCGCTTACGATGCATGAGATGAACATCTATAGTGGCGGTCGCCGCGGCGACCGCAAAAACTGAGCTTGCCCGCGTTTTTGCCGTAGCCACGGCAAAGCCTGCCCGCCGTGGCGGGTGAGCCGCCCACGACGCGCAGCTTCGAATAACTCGAACGCCCCGCAGGGACGTTGCTACAAGGTCTGCGCGTCTTCTCGAATAGGTCAGCCGTATTGATGTAGTTCGCGGCTTGGTAACAGGTTCGTTACCATACTTGTGTTTGAAAGCTTAACCTGCGTTCAACAGTGAGTTCAAAAAAGGTGTCTAACGACCGTAACCGTAGCATTAACAGAGGAGGCGAACATGATAAAGAAGACAATTGTTATTCTCGCCTGCGGCGCACTCATTGCGCCGGTGGCGTTTGCTCAACCGCGTTCGACGGGGGACGGACAAGCAGCGACTACGACGGAACCGATAACGGTAACCGGAGCAGTCATCCAGATGACAACGGAGGAAGGGTCGGCGGCCAAATATCAGCCGGTCAAAACTCTGGTTGTTCTCCAGGACAACTCCAATACTCCGGGCAGTTATGTTCTCAACGGGCCTGGTCACGTTGTGAGCAAGACCGGCGAAGTGATCCGAACCGCGATCAAACCCGGCACCCACGTGCGTGTTTACTACGCAAACATGGGCGATCAACGTATCGTTGACCGCGTCGTTGTCGATTGATCCCGAGCGCGAACGGATATCACCAATAAAAAGCCGCACGATTCCCTGAATCCTGCGGCTTTTTTTGACTGGGAGATCACCGCTGACGTTAACTCTCGCTGTAGCCACGGCAAAGCCTGCCCGCCGTGGCGGGTGAGCCGTCCATGACGCGCAGCTTCGAATAACTCGAACGCCCCGCAGGGGCGTGGCTACAACATTTGCGCGTCTTCTCGTGTAGCGGCGGCTGTTTCAGCCGCGTTGTAGCCGCTGGCGATGACTGCGGATCCCCTTAATAAGTCCGCTTACGATGCATGAGCTCAACCGCCTGGGAGGCGTGGTCGTCTGCGTCAAGGCCATCGCCACGGCTCTGTGAGCCCATCACGCGCCTCTTCCTGCCAACGCCCTGAGAAGATTTCTGATCTCAAGGATTCACGAATCAATGTCTCAACGCGTTAACCTTTCACTGCATCACGACGTTGGATGACCTGCGATAAGATAAATGCTAACGGCGGCCAGGAGGATACCGAGAGCTTTGCGCAACGTGAGCGGCTCGTGCAGGAAAACTAGTCCGAGCACCGCGCCGCCTACGATAAACATGCCATAAATGGGGACGACGATGCTGGTCGGCCCTTCGGACAGCGCGAGGAAATAAAAGACAACCGCAATCACCAGGGCCACGCCCGCGCCGAGCACGAGAATGCCATCGCCGCTGGCAAGATTGTCTCGGGAGAATGCTTTCATGTCTCCGCGGAGAATAGTGATGGTGGTTGAGGTCGCCACCACCATTGCGGAGGAAATCATAAGAACGAAGTAGCTGGAGAATCGGCCGCTCTGGGTAGCAAGCTTGACCAGCATTGCGGTCAAGGAGTAGCCGATCATTCCAATGGCGGCCCAAAGGAGATACGATGTGCTCATTAATGAGAGCAAAGCAGTCGGCTTCGATTATTGCAAGCTGCGCTCGTCGGATCTTCTCCCCGGGTATTCCTCGCTATTAGGTCAATGTCTGCGATTGGTATCATATGCCACTGGAGCCTTGCCCCACCTGCGGCTACGCGCTTTCCACCGTCAATCATCATTGCCGTCATTGTGGTACCGCATCGCGGGCAATTCCGTCGCGGCCCATTAATGCGAAATACCTGCAGCAAAAGATCATCATGGCCGTGGTGGCGTTAAGCGTTCTCGTTTACTTGATGTTCTTTCGCTAACGAAAACGCGCTGAGCGAACGAATCAGTCGATGCATCAGCTGAGCAGCTGTAGAGGCAGCCGCGTCACCCAAGGTTCTCGCTATAGCGGCGGCTGTGTCAGCCGCCGGCGTGTTGAATAGGTCAGCCGCAAGAACTGTAGCCCGCCTGGGCTCTCGCTGTAGCCACGGCGCTATGCGCCGTCCACGACGTCAAGCTTCGAATAACTCGAACACCCCACAGGAGCGTGGCTACAACGTCTGCGCACCCCGCTCGTGATGACTGCGGTCCCTGCACTTTAGGGAATGCCAATAGACACTCAGCGGAATCGGTGTTTTGAACATTGAGCAATTGAAAAAACAAAACGCCTGACGGGCGAGAATGTCTCACTCCGTCAGGCGTGAATGTTTCTAAGCTTGGGCGTTAGCGCCAAGTAATGTTGAGATTTAGTCGCGGTTTTACCAAGTTACTGCAGTGATCGCAGCTGGAGGCCATCTGGTTCGTGCCACCTAATGAATTCGGCGAACCAAGTAGGTAAATGGATACGGCAGTTTTTTAACGTAACCAATAAAAGCTCTCGCGCAACTTGATTTGTTGCGCTCAACTGGTCTGAACGACTGCTTTCGCCCTTAAAGTCGGTTCAATGGGAAGCGTCAAGACCCACACAATGCGCGCTTTCCGCAGGGAAGAGATGGAAGGCATTCTCGCGAAAATCAAATAACCGGAGAGACTGGCATCCTCTAACGAACGCCAATGACACTGAACTGGAGACGCTAGCCGTCAGTCGCTATGGGCAAAGCAGACTCCGCAAGGATACGATCGAAGCGGGGATCGTCCCGAAGGTCATCCCACACCGGATTCAATTTCAAATCGCCGTAGTTGATGAGACCAAAGGGCAGCTTCACCTGTTTGCTTAATTGGTCGAAAGTAGCGTCGCGGTCTCCCGACATAACCAGCACTGCCGCGAGATTCATCTCGCACGTGGCACCGCCTACTGCGTCAACGCTCGGCGGAAGCATCTCGGCGGCGTGACGCGCACGACGGAGTGCCTCTTCGTTCTGGCCCAGCGAAGCCTCGGCGATCGCTAGTTCACCAACAAGTCCGGGGTCATCTGGCCGCTGCACGAGCGCAAGTAGTGCCGAACGCTTCGCCTCCGCATTGGCCTGACGCTCCTCGTTTACGTTACCTTCTGCATGAGCAACTGCTGCCAGGGCGAGCCAGAAATCCGGCCTTCTCTTTAGCTCGTCGGTCACCTTCGCGGCGAAGGCTTTGGCCCCACTGTAATCTCTTTCGATTAAGTAGAGCCGGAGTCGCGCGGTCTGATAATCCATGTCATCCTTATTCTGGATTGAGTCGAGCGCGGCATGCGCTTCTTCCACATTCCCCATCCCGAGTGCCGCTTCGTTCTTCACCACCAAAAGTCCCGTCGACTTTGCCCCATGCAAGCGCGCAATGGCCGCGTTCGCCACGCGCTCTGAATCGCCGAATCGTCTTAACCCCGAATACGTCTGCCCGAGACTAGCAGCGAGCGACGCATTCTGAGGATCAAGCTCAACCGCTTTTTCGCCATCGCGAATCGATGCCGCAAATTGTCCCAAACGGCGTTCGACATGTGAAGCCAGGATAAAGAAATCAACTTCATGAGGCGCCGAAGAAGGGAGACTCGATAATTCCTGCTGCGTCCGGCGGTAGTCCCTCAACCCATGGTAATAGTATCGAGCAAGTGCAAGGCGCGCTTCTTCGCGATTTGGCTCGAGCTGCAGCGCTGTCTCCGCTGCATCTTTCGCGGCAGCGAGATGCTGCGGCGAATGATCCTCTCCAAACCGGTATTGTAAGACGTAAGCCTCATTCAGCAGGCAATAGGCGAGAGTGAACTTCGGGTCGCGAGCGATCGCCCTGTCGAGAAGATCGACTGCTACGTTCCAATTCTCGTGCGGAATAATTGCACCTTCACCGCGCAAGGCGGCGCGGGCGCGGAGATAAAGATCATAGGCTTGCAAATCCTGCGTGGGTTGCCTCCAGATCTCAGCCTTTTCGCCGGTGGAGAGGGTTGCCTTGAGTTGGGCTGCGATCGTCTGCGCGATCTCACTCTGCAGCGCGAAGATGTCTTCCAATTTGCGATCGTATTGCTCTGCCCAAATCTGTGTATCCGTCCGGGTGTCGATGAGCTGGGCGTTAATCCGCACCCGATCGCCCGAAATCTGAAGGCTTCCCTCTAACACGTTCGCAACACCCAGGTCGCGCCCGATCTGCTTAATGTTTCTGTTCTTACCCCGGTAGGCTGCAACACCACTGCGGCTGATGACCTTCAGATCTCCCACTTTGCCGAGATCGGTCAGAATATCGTCCTGAACACCATCGGCAAAATATGACGGAGAGTTGTTGTCACCCAGGCTTTCGAAGGGCAGAACAGCGATACTTTTCCGGAGATCCGAGGCTGGTGCACTGATGCCCGTCGCCTCGTGGATATTTTGTTGAGACCGAGCCCAAAACGCGAACAAAACTCCGCCCAGCACAATCACGACAGCCGCGCCTGCGAAGAGACGTGATCCATTTCGCTTGATCAG
>DATASP010000150.1:0-3335 GCA_036269155.1 Candidatus Udaeobacter sp. | reverse complement strand
GACTGGACCTGCCAAACCCCTCGGCATCGGCGGGATGCTAGACGGAATTAAGGACGCCCTGAAGTCGAACGCGAAGTTTACATGGGTAAGCGAGGACTTTTTAACTGAGCAGAAAGTGCAGCCCTGGTCGGACATGCCGGTGTGGACTGGGAAAGATGATGCGGTTGCGCGAACGAACATTAGTCGCGCGTTGAGCAAGGGCCTGACGTTTCGACCGCTCGACGTCACTTCACGCGATACGCTCGCCTGGTTTAAGTCGCTTCCGCAAGAGCGTCAATCGCATCCGAAAGCTGGTCTCTCAGCCGAACGCGAAGCGGAAGTCTTGGCTGAGTGGCACAAGCGCACTTGAAAAAACTCTACGCCAGGATTGTTGAGGTAAAGCCTGACGAAATTCGCGCGCTCTGGCTCGCGTTCTTTTTCCATTTCCTCATCCTGGCCGGCTATTACATCACCAAACCAATTCGGGACAGCATTGGCGCGAGCAGCATGGAAGCGCTGCCCTGGATGTTCACTGCGACGCTCGTCGCGATGGTGGTCGCGAATGCGGCCTTCGCGGCGACTGTGGCGCGGATGTCGCGGCGAACATTCATTCCTCTTGCTTACGGATTTTTCATTTTCGTGTTCGTGCTCTTTTTCATTGCGATGCGAAGCCGTCCCGCGGCCGAACAAGTGTGGATTAACCGGGGATTCTTTGTTTGGGTCAGCGTGTTCAATCTCTTTAACACTGCGGTCTTTTGGGCGTTCATGACGGATCTGTTCACGGTCGAGCAAGGTAAACGCCTTTACGGTTTTATCGCCGTTGGCGGCACTCTTGGGGCGATCCTTGGTGCCTATATCACCAAGCATTACGTGCGTGAGATTGGTTCGGCGAATCTTCTCGTCATCGCAGCGGCAATGTTCGCCATCGCCGGATTTCTTGTTCGCTTTTTTCCCCACGGCGCCGCGGAACAAAAAGAACCTGCCGCGATGCTCGAAAAACCGATCGGCGGATCGGTCTGGTCGGGAATCACGCACATTTGCCGATCGCCTTACCTCATGGGGCTCGCCGCGAGCATCATGCTTTACACAACAACTTCGACTTGGGCTTATTTTCAGCAGAGCGATCTCGCGGGTGCGGTGCTGAAGACCAGTGCAGACCGCACGATATTCTTCGGAAATCTCGAAATTTGGGTGAATAGCATCACCGTTCTCATCCAGATTTTCCTCACCGGTCGCTTACTCAAGTGGTTCGGAGTTGCGTTTACACTCGTTTCACTCCCGATCGTAAGCTTGGTTGGCTTCGCTGCGATGGGCGTAGCGGCCAGTCTGGCGATGTTAGCAATGTTTCAAGTTGCACGCCGCGCCGCTGCCTATGCGTTGATGCGGCCATCGCGGGAGATTCTCTTCACCGTGTTAAGGCGCGAGGACAAATACAAAGTGAAAAGCGTTACCGACACGCTCGGTTATCGCACTGGCGATCAGTTAGGCGCATGGTCCTACCACGGTTTGCAAGGCCTTGGTCTTAGCCTGAATGCGATTAGCTGGATTGCGGTTCCAATCACGGCCGCTTGGTGCGCATTGAGCGTCTGGCTTGCGCGCAAGCAGCGCGTTTTAGCGGACACACAAGCAAAGCAGGATCGGTCTTCACCCCGTACTGACATTGCTGCCGCTGAGCCTGCGTAGTTGCGTTTGCGCTGATCCGGCGCGAAGCGTTTAACCAAAGAAAAACTAAAGGAGCTAAAACAATGGCAACACGAACTGGATCGGCTGTTTGGGAAGGCACTCTCAAAGAGGGCAGGGGAACAATGAAACTTGGCAGCGGCGCATTTGATGGGCCTTATTCATTTTCATCCCGCTTTGAGGAAGGAAAGGGGACCAATCCCGAGGAACTCATCGGCGCGGCCGAGGCCGGCTGTTTCTCAATGGCGCTCTCGGCAAATCTGGAAAAGGCAGGTCACCCGGCGAAGCGAATCAGCACAACCGCGACAGTGAAACTGGAAATGGTCGGCGGCGGTCCAAAGATCACGACGATCGATCTCAAAACTGAAGCGGAGGTGCCGGGGATCGACGATGCCAAATTTCGCGAGCAGGCCGAGCACACAAAGAAAACCTGCCCGGTATCCGTAGTCTTGGCAGGCGCGCAGATTAATCTCGATGCGAAATTAGTGCGCTAGCCAGATCTATTTCGCTAATTCGTACAGATATTCGACGAACGACATCGTCGCGCCATCGAAGTCTTGGATTTTCGGGTTAGTGGATTCGATGATGTAATATTCGTCAGGCGCGTGCGCGCCGCTGCCGTGGCCGAGTCCGAAATGTCCGGCCGCAAGCTTAAGCGGTTCGCCGGTGAAGACGTAACCGGGATAGGAGCCGGCGTTGCGCGGCCAGAGCAACGCATCGATTCCGAACTTCTTGTAGGTCGCCAACTGCGCCTGGATCAATGCCGAATCTCTTGATGTTTCCGTCGGATCGTACCCGCCGGTCATGTTCACTTCGATGTCACCGAAGCCGCGCTTCGCCAGATGAGCCTTCAATGCGGCGAGCGCGTCCGCCGCTTTCATATCGGGTACGAGACGCATGTCGATTTTCGCGACAGCGCGATGTGGCAGAATCGTTTTGCCGCCCGGGCCAGTGTAGCCGCCCACGAGTCCTTCGATGTTTACAGTCGGTTGCGATTCGAGCCGTTCGTTCGCCTGCTCCCACGGCAGATCATTGATCCAATGCTGCACACTGAATTGCTTTTTCGCCAGTGCTTCGCTTCGCGTCTTCGATACTTTTTCGAGCATCGCCTTTTCTTCTGCACTCAGCGGAAGCGGCTTCGGATAATTGTCGATCATGATCACGTTACCGTCGTCGGACACGAGTGTGTTGAGAGCTTTCACCAGATGCCACGCTGGACTGTCCACCATCGCCTTGAGCGACGAGTGAATGTCCTTTGCCGGACCACGGCCCCACTTTTCTCCGCTCGAAACCAGCTCGAGCTCGATCACGCCTTTTGAGCCGAGATTCACTGTTACAATTCCATCCAAATCCTGCGTCGCGTGTGGCATGAATACGCCGACACATTTCTTTAGCGCATCCAGCACCTCGGGACGCCTAACGAGTTGCGGGATGTGCGGCGAACCGATCTCCTCTTCGCCTTCGGCCACCAACACCAGGTTTACCGGCATCTTCTTTCCTGCGCCGCGAATTGCATGCAGTGCCGCAAGGAACGCTGCTTCGGGCCCTTTCTGGTTCACAGCGCCACGACCAATCACCACTTTTCCAAGCGGCGGTTTGTCTACGATTCGTGCTTCGGTCGGCGGCGACGACCACTCCGCTGGATCGAACTGTTTCACATCGTACATGAAATAGAG
>DATASP010000149.1:0-4626 GCA_036269155.1 Candidatus Udaeobacter sp. | reverse complement strand
TTTGATGTACTCACATGACAACATAGACTTCACGAACGACATCATCACCGTGCTCAACAAGCCTGGCCGCGCCGCGCCGCCGGCTGTAAGGACTTCGGCCAGTGCGTCTGCCACGCCGGCAAGAGCTTCGAAACCTTAACTGACAGTCGAAATTCGAAATAATGCACGCGGGCTAAACTCGCGTGTATTTTTGCGTACACATAAACGCAAGTGCCGGCGTCATGATTGTTACCGGCAGTGACTGCTACAATGTTCATTCAAACGAAACTTCGATCGACGCAATGCGTGATCACAGCCTTGTTCGCGTTTTGCACAGGTTCCCTGGCGGCGTCGAATTGGCAGGCGACGCTAAGTAAGGAGCCGCCGGGGAATTTCCCGGCCCTGCGCCCCCTGCATGCGTCCTATCGATTCGGGTGGTCCGGATTTACTGCAGCCACCGGCGAGGTCCGCTTTGCCAGGCCCTCCGAGGACAGATTTCAGTTCGATGGGACCGGTCGAACCATTGGCTTGGTTAAGGCGCTATGGAAATTTGATGTGAACCATCGCGCGGTCGCCAGCGCGGAAACGCTACACCCTATCGAAATTGAGCAAACAGAGAATTATCGATCAAAAAAGATCGTTACCAATCTCACTTTTACAAACAGCGGAGTAACTCGAGCGAGAACAGAAGGCGAAGGAGGGGCTGCTGGAACAAAGACCCGCCAGTTTAGTTTCCCTAACCTCTTCGATCTGCACTCTGCGGCGCTTTATTTGCGGAGTCAGCCGCTCAGAGATCGCAGCGTTTATCGCCTTGTGGTTTACCCGGCAACCAACGCTTACCTTGCGACCGTCACAGTCGTCGGCAGGGAGAAAGTCTCCGTGCGCGCCGGCCATTACAACGCGGTCAAACTTGATCTGCAGTTGAAGCGAATTAACAAGCGCTTCGAATTGGAGCCGCACAGGAAATTTCGTCGTGCCACAATCTGGGTATCGGACGATCCAGAGCGACTTTTGCTTCGGATCGACGCCCAGGTTTTTGTCGGCACAGTGTTCGCCGAATTGCAATCGGTGCATTTCGATGCTCCACGATCGTAACGGATGTGACGACTCAGTTTCTTAGCAAGATCCAGCTAGTATTCAGGAACCCATTCACCGCGAATAGGTGGCTGAGGATGTCCACGTCGAGGAAAAAACGGCCTGCGGCCGCCGGGCAACAACTGCAGCGCCGCGAGTGTTTCCAAATCCAGGCGGCCAGTTACCCGAAGCCCTGTTCGCGATTGATACGCCCGCAGGGAAAATTCCATTGCTGGCCCATAGAATCCGTTAATCTCTTCGTGATAGAGGCCACGACGGGCCAGCGCGATCTGAGCCGAAAGCACGACATTGCGTTGCACAGGGGGAGGAGCGGCCTCGAATGGGGTGCCGGCAAGAGGCCCTCCTCCGGGTGAAGCGCCCGGCGCTGCGGGATTGGACGGGTAGATTTGTTGGTCCTGCGGCGAGTTGCCGAACGGTTGAGCTGGTGACACAGAGTTCGCGCTTGGCGTCTCGCTCGGAGATCGTTCGGCGGGTTCGACAGGCGCGGCAGGGCCGGGCGATGCGCGCTTCGTGGTCGGTCGCGCTGACCCAGAAGAGTCAATTCCAAGGGACTTAAGTGTCTCACTATTAAGCTCGCCGCTAACCTGCAACCCGTTGCGAATTTGATAGCGACGAATCGCTGCCGTCACGTTTGCATTCATTTCACCGCTAACTTCGCCGTAGTAAAAACCCTGATCCTTTAACGCCTGCTGCACACGTTCAACCAACTGATCGGCGCGCATTAGCATCGTCGATCCAATGAAGATCAGAACAGCGATCCTGGTTTTCATCCCGGCCCCTATTTTTGACGCTCTGCTTCCCCGCGTATTCAGCGCTTCTCCCCACCTGTCGCGGCCAAGGTTGAGTTCCGTTGGCTCGCCGCGTCACGATAACGCAAAATGCCGTCCGCGATGGCCGCGGCAATCTGATCGCGATAATCCTCGCTCGCTAGTTTGGAGATGTCCTCCTTGTTTGTGAGAAATCCGCCTTCGATCAAAATCGCAGGAGAAGTCACGTTTGCGATCACGAAAAACTGTCTGGCTTCTGTGCCCCGATCAATAGAACGAGTGCGCGCGACCAGGGCTTCCTGAACAAGTGCGGCGAGGTTCTGGCTTTCGGGATTCGGCGAATCCGAAAGCGGTCGCCATAGAAAAGGCAGCCACGAGGCGAGAAACGAACCCGCGGTTATTTGACGTGCGGCGTAGTACGTCTCGACGCCGCTAGCCACCGGCTTGTTATCTTCGTTGAAGTGAACACTGACAAAAATACATTTTCTAACTCGATTGGCGAATGCTGCACGATCCGCCAGCGAGACATAGGTGTCGCCTACGCGAGTCATCAATGTGGCGATTCCTTCGGAATTCAGGAGCCGGTCGATTCGACGCGCAACATCCAAGGTCAGATCTTTTTCCAACACGCCGCCGCACATCGCGCCGGAGTCTTGACCGCCGTGGCCGGGATCAAGAACAACGACTGCAAATGGCTTGGACGCAGCTGAGCGTTTGGCTGTTCTGGATTCGATTTTACCGACGGATCGCTCCGCCTGGCGAAGTTGCAGCCACACAAAGGATGCGGCCATCAACAACAAGCCGCACAACGCCAGCAAATTTCGAAAAGCTCGTTTCATCGGTCACGTGTGAGAGAAGATTTCTTCTCTTCATATTCTTATTCGTGAATCAGGCGGCGCAATTCCGTATCGGATAACGACCGGTAACGAATTGCCGTGCTCGCATTGCGCTCGAGCACTGCTGCTTCAATTCCGCTAGTTGCGAGTTGTTCCTGTCGATGTTTCAAAACAGCAGCCTGGTCGGGCTGCCCCTTTGTATCGCTGGCCTGTAAAGAGATGTGCCCGATACTCCAGGCGTCGAGGGCAGAGTTCAGTGCCAGTTCGAAGCTCGCATCCGGCGCATGCTGGCTCTTAAGGTATGCCTCCATCAGCTCTCGCGATTGTCGTGTGCCGCTGAGCACTGCGAAGTCTTGCCGCGCTTGCGCGTACGTAGCGCCATTGGTTGCAATCTCACCGTCATACTCCACTCGTAAAAACAGATCTTCATTGGGGCTTTCGCCCACCTCGGCAAACAGCATTCGCGCCAGATAAGGCGCGCCATAAATCTGTTCAAATGCGCTCTTCATTACGGGACTGAGCGAATAATGCACGAGTCGCCGCAGGGAAACATCTGCAGCCGAGCGGGTGAAACCTTCTGTGCTGGCGAGCTCAATAGCCGCCATTCGCAACCGCTCGATGTCCCCGGGATGACCAATCGCGCCCATGGCGATCCGATCGTAGATCTCAAAAAGCTTCTGCCGCGTCTGACTGACGGTGAGAAACAGAATGCCGTCGCGATAGCCGACCGCTGCGATCGGGCTACCCGGGGCGAGCTGGGCTTCGATATACTCGCGGCGATTAGCGATCGCTTCGACCCAACGATACGGCTCTTCGATCATGCAACCGTTTCCTTGAATACGGCCGCGATTTTGCTTTCCGGCAAAGTGGTGATGCCTTCGCGCGACACAGTCTTGATGATGGGATAAATCTTCCCGCCACGGTCCACCCCGCCAGTTGAGGTGTCGGATTCCGCAGCGGTATCCAGCGCGCGCAATGCAACCGATACCGCTTCCTCTTCGCTCAATTTGTGCAGCGGTTTCCTGCCCCAATTATTCTCGTAATAAAGAATGCCGCGCACCGCTGGCGATCCCGATCCTGTGGCAGCGTAATCCGCCGCTTCAAATTGGGCACCCATTGCATCGTAAAAGTAAAGACGAGCCTCGGGCTTTGGATGAGAATCGTAGGTTGCAAAAATCGGCACGACGACTCCGACTCCTTGCATGACGAACCCGAAATTATCGCGCAATAGCTTGGAGAGTGCGCGCACTTTCCCATCGACGCTCATCTCTTGCAGTTGAGTCCGCCGAAAATATTGGAATGAATGTTCCAGTACGCGCGCCATCTCCCAGGCCGTCGCGGGCACACCCGCGATTGCCATGATCGAGTGTCGATCGATTTCCAGGACTTTGTCCGCGCGATCGTAGACAACTGTGTTGCCAGCGGTTGCACGCCTATCACCCGCCACCAGGACGCCGCCTGAAAATTTGAATGCAAGAATTGTTGTTGCCTCGGTCGGTTGCCACGTCTTTTGCGGGGTTCCAGCCTGTGGCACCGGAGGGATGACCGTAGAGGCCAGCAGGCCCTTGCGTCGCAGCAACTCAGGAAAATCCGCAGCGCCAGAAAAATTCTGGTCGAACGCAACCGACGAGCGTTCCATTACTGACCCGTGCGCTGGCGATAGCGCTTGGATTGATTGGGATCGACCTTGCGCATTTTCTTTAAGAGATCCTTCGTGTCGGGCCGCGAAATGTCTGGTGAATGTGGACCTCCGCCATCGCCTTGTTTTGGACCCCACGGGGCCGGTTCCATCGGCTTTTGAATGCGCTCAGGCATAAAAAAATCTAAGAGCAAATATTGGAAAGGCAAGCCGCGCATCCGTGTCTGCGGCGATGACGCGCAACACAAAATCGGATGCTTGCCAGACAAATCTGCTGTGGCAAGGTTTTCAGCCCAATGAAGCTGATAGC
>DATASP010000148.1:0-5399 GCA_036269155.1 Candidatus Udaeobacter sp. | reverse complement strand
AGAGAATGATATCGGCCGCGGAAAGCGCCAGTTTTTTCCAGAGGAAGAATGTCAGTTGGTTGTTCTACAACGCACAGCAATTCCAATGAGCGCGAGGAGTCCGCGCATATCTCGCAGATGTCGCCAGCAGCAAAGAATCCGCAAAGACTACAGGAATGAATTGAATGGCGCGTGTCTGCGATAGCACGCGCAATCTGCTCCGGTTGATCGTTACGCGCGCGCACCATCCACAGTGCGATCCGCTCGGCAGAGCGAGGGCCCACTCCAGGCATTTGCCGCAGTTGCGCGATCAAATTCCGGATTGCCGAGGGATATTCAGTTCTTCTCAAATCGCGCTCAGGTTCATCACCAGGAATCCGTTCTGTAACAGATTTATTCCGCGGGCGATTCAGTCAACTGCAGAAGAAGCGGCTCAATCCTGCGCAAATAAAATTGCAATGGCGGATCATCCTCCTCCTCGGAGCCCCGCGCCTTCTGAAATTCGTTGTATGCTTCCGCCCAGCGTTTTTCTCGGTAAAGAACCACGCCGCTCCAGAAAGAATCCCGGCGCGCGATATGTTCCGGCTTGGCCTCCGCAACAAGCCAAAGCGGCTCGTAAATTTCAAGCCGATCATGCGAATTGAGCCCGCTCACAAAGTCAATCGGGCGCGAAACAACGGTGTCACTCACTCCATCAAAAGTAGGCGTGTCCATCAGAGCCGTTGATCCGTAGAAACGATTCAGGGCGCAGAATCTGCGGGCCAGGTCAATCGGTTCGCCACTGGCGAGAAGCAGAGGACGCTGGCTGTCCTTCAGCGCGCCGGCAACGATCGTCCCTGCGCTGATGCCCGCGCAGATACCTCGTTTGTCAAAGATGTCATCGCCATCTTCGTAGCGCTCGCGGAACTTCTTGTTGATGTCGAGGACAACGCGGACTGCTTGTTGGGCATGCTCAGAGTTCGCGGCAGGAAATCCAAAGATCGCGACGACGCCTTCTCCGTCGGCGGCGTGCAGGTAAGCACCTTGTTCGATGAGGTGCGCAGTGGTTTCGCGAATAAATTTTGCGGTGGTTTCCGCAAACGCAGCGGGCTCAGAGTCTTTTGCGAATGCAAGTTTGCTGGCGATATCGCACACCACCACGCTTACTTCGTATGGTTTCGGCTGGGGATCGAACGGAGCTGTGCCGTCGCTAATACGGCGAAATTCCTTTCTCGAAAGGCGATCGCCAAAAAATGTTCTCACCAGATGCGAGCGGTTCCTCCGTAGGAAACCCGACCAGCCTTCAGCGAGCACGAATGCAAATACCAGCGCAAGAACTGAGGGAATCGGCTGGAAAAATACCCGGTAAAGGGAGCAGACCCACGAAAGGGCAAATAACTCCACCAATAGCAGAGCAACCAGAAGGCGGCTGCGCCATCGTGGAAGAATGCTCAGGCTGAGCCACGCGACAACAAGAGCAATCAGTAATACGAAAACATATTGCGCCTTGTCGCTGACGATTCTCGTCGCGCCGCCATAATCGGAGACAAACCGTGCACCGGCATTTTCAACACCTGCCAGGGCCTTGCCGGCATGCAGTCCGCCGACGGCGAAAGCGACGGCGACGCCAATTACGAGCGTTGTGATCAACAATCGCTTCATCAACTATCAGGCTTTTTGCGCGACTGAAGCAGGGTAGTAGGACTGCACCACCAGTTCGCTCAGGAATTTGTCTGGAGCGTCGATTGCCTCGGCGTTAAGAACAAATTTCGTTCGGCCAGTGTTCTTTTTCATCAGGCTCAATCCAAACTGATAATCTTTGAATAAATGAGCGCACAAATCGCTCATGGTCATCCGCTCAGTTTGTGCGCGCTCGACCAGGCGCTGTATCGCAGTCTCATCGAAAACAATTTCCAATCCGTGTTCGTTGCTGAATTTCTCGGCAAACTGACGCGCACCGGCTTCGAGCATTTGCGCCTCCAGTTTGTGTCCTTCGACGCGCAAGCGATCGAGCACGCGCTGCGGTTCGCGCACGAGGTCTGCTGTCACGCGCAACTGGGTCAACCCCGAGCCGGCCAGATAATATTTGTAATCGCGGAACAGTTTCTCAAACACTGTGAGTAATCCACGCGCGCCGGTCTTTTCCTTTGCCGCAGCCTCTGCCAGCAACTGCAACGCTTCATCCTCGAAACTGATCTCGATACCGTAGGCTCGAAATGCCCGCTCGTACTGCCGGAGCAAACTGCCCTCGGAGTATTTCATGATGCTGAAAAGATCATCGGCGTCGAGCTCTTCACAAACGACTCGCACCGGCAAGCGCCCAATGAATTCCGGCTCAAATCCGTACTCGATGAAATCCCGCGTCGTCACATGCTGGAACAATTCGTTATCCATCACCTGAACCGGCTCAGCCTGAAATCCGATCTGTCCCTGCCGCACACGCCGCGCTACTTGCTCTTTTAACTTCTCAAACGCGCCGCTCACGACGAAGAGAATGTGCCGGGTGTTGATCGTCTCGCGTTTTGCCTTGCCGCGTCTTTGAAATTCGAATGCGGCCTGTAACTGCGCCTGTAGATCGTTCATGCTGCGGACCGGTACTTCTGTTTCCTCCATGAGCTTCAACAGCGTCGTTTGCACGCCGCGTCCGCTTACATCGCGGCCGATCAAGTTTCCAGCCGCGGCGATCTTGTCGATCTCATCGATATAAATGATTCCGAATTGCGCGAGGGTCACATCGCCATCGGCTTTGTGCACCAGCTCGCGCACCAAATCTTCCACATCGCCACCGACATAACCCGTTTCGCTGAACTTTGTCGCGTCCGCCTTTACGAAGGGCACTTTGATCAGATCGGCGATATGTTTGATCAGATACGTCTTACCGACCCCGGTGGGCCCGACCAGGATCACGTTTTGCTTGATGTATTCGATCTCCTCCGCCCGCCTGGCATCTTCCTTCTCAAGCTGGCGTAGATAATTGGCATGGTTGTAGTGATCGCAAACGGCGATCGCGAGGACCTTCTTAGCCTCCTCCTGTTTAATGACAAACCGATCGAGATGCGTTTTAATGTCGCGAGGCAGGAGATTGAATTCGAATTCCTGGTGGTCGACCCTTTCCGGTTTCTCGTTCTCTTCTGCTGTCGCTGGCTCGGGCTCGGCAAAGGTGGCAACCGAAACCCGATCGCCGAAGTTTTGTTTCATGAACTCCGTAATCTTGGTCTTCAGCTCTTCCGGTGAAGGAAATGGTGGTGGCGGTGGCGGGTTTTGTTGTGCCATGTGCAGAAAAACATCGTGCCAAAGAGCCTCTGTGGCAACGATTCGTCTAAAATCTGACCCTCAGGCGCGAGATTCGTTCATCCCTCGTTGTTTCTTCTTCCTGCGCCTACTCGTGCTCTAATCTAGTCCCGAAACTTTGAAAAATTCGACGCCTATCGAATTTGTCGTCTCGGCCAACGACGCCAGGTTGCGCCTTGATCAATTTCTGGCAAAGCGGCTTCCGGAATATTCGCGGTCGCGTCTTCAGCAGTTGATCCGCACCGGGTTCGTTCGGCTCAACGAGCAAACCACCCGGCCACGTCAAATTGTTCGGAGTGGCGACAAGATTAATCTCGTCGAGCCGCCGCTGGAGAAAATCGAGACACTCCCGGAGCCGATTCCACTCGACGTTCTATTCGAAGACGACGATCTCATCGTCATTAACAAACCGGCCGGGCTCACTGTTCATCCAGGTGCCGGCCAGCGCGAACACACTCTGGTCAACGCGTTGCTCAACCACTGCACGACGTTATCCGGAATCGGTGGAAAAGAGCGGCCCGGGATTGTTCATCGGCTTGATAAGGAAACAAGCGGCTGTCTGGTCGTGGCTAAGAACGACGTTGCGCATCGGGAATTATCCAGACAGTTCGCCGCGCGCACAGTGGAAAAGATTTATCTCGCACTGGTCGCCGGAAAACTGCGCAAAGCGGCTGGGATAATCGACGAGAAAATCGGCCGACATCCGGTCCGTCGCCAACGAATGCAGGTGACTTCCATCCGTGGCCGGACAGCCACGACCGAGTATCGCGGCATTCGCTCAAGCGATCAGGCAACGCTAGTCCAATGCCGTCTGCATAGCGGGCGCACTCATCAAATCCGCGTACATCTTCATCATCTCGGCCATCCCGTTCTCGGCGACAAAATCTATGCGCAGCGGTTTGCAAGGAATTTCCCGCGCCAAATGTTGCATGCGTGGAGACTTGGGTTCAGGCATCCACGGACAGGTGAATGGAAAGCCTTTGAAGCGCCGTTGCCGTTGGATTTCGCGACCGCGATAAAGCTGACAATCGAATCTCAACAAGTATGAAAGCAATCTGCGGAGCATCCTACGATTGCGGGACCAGCCTGTATCCCATCGGCTGCCAGCCGATGGCGACGCGAAGCGTCGTTGCAATCGCGCCGACGACAATTGACATGCAATAAGGCGGTGATTAGCCTCGCAGTCATGTTGCGCTGCGCCGGCCGAATCGCCACGATCGGTGCGCTTTGTTTATCGATTGGTTTGCATTGGATCGCTTTGCAATCGCTCGCGTGGACGACAATGGTGATTGATTACTCCAAGCGCGCGCCGTTGTGTCAGGCGATTGCTCAAACATTCGATGGCGCACATCCCTGCTCGCTCTGTAACGTGGTCACCAAAGGCAAGAATTCGGAGAAGAAACAGGATTTGCGGTCATCGTCACCGAAGATCGATATGATCTGTGCACCTCTTGCGAATCGAATTATGCGTCCGTTCGTTCCGTTCGAATACGCAATACGTGATTGCTTCTCGTTTGGACTGGGACATTCGCCGCCCGTCCCGCCGCCGCGCTCGCCTTTTTTCTTAGTTCGCGCCTGAGTCGGCTGTCCCGTGCGTGTGCACGGCACGCAGCTTTCCCTTTCGCAACCCGGGGAACCGTTTTGCCTTGGGGGGTGCGTTTTCTCATCACATTGGAGGAACATTTATGAAACGTTTGCATTTAGGTTTTTGGCTCGTTTGCGTGTTGTGCGCGCTCGCCACGACAAACCGCGCCTACGGCCATGGCTTCGCCGGCGCGCGATTCTTTCCGGCGACGCTGTCGACGGACGATCCGTTTGTCTCCGACGAACTCTCGCTTCCAACTGTCAGCACGATTCGAACGCCGGATGACGGCGGCACGCGCGAGACCGATATTTCGGTGGATATCGCCAAGCGCATTACGCCTCAGTTCGCTATTGAAATCGGCGAGACCCTGACCGTGCTCAATCCCCACGAAGGGCAGTCAACAAATGGCTTCGGCAATCTGGAGTTGGGCGGCAAATATCAGCTCCTGAAGAATGGCCCGCACGAAGCGATTGTCTCCGTCGGGCTCGGTGTCGAAATTGGTGGCACCGGCTCAAGTTCGATCGGCGCGGATTCATTCAGTACCTGGGCGCCGGGGATTTTTTTT
>DATASP010000147.1:0-4267 GCA_036269155.1 Candidatus Udaeobacter sp. | reverse complement strand
GCTTCTTCTTCGCTGATCATCGCCAATCATTTCAGTTAGCAATCAACGATTGGCAACTCCAGATAAGATCGGCAAACCGCTGTAGCCACGTCCCTGCGGGACGTGTGCACACGGCGCACAGCGCCGTGGCTGCACTCATAGGCAAGTACCCCGGGGAGAATCCACAATTGGCAACTCCGATGAAATCGCGAGCACGCGACGAAGTCGGTGTCGCCAACCGCAAATTGGAAATTGGAAAACCCAAATTCTTCGCGATATTCTCGCTTGCGTCTGTAGCCACGCGCCTGTGGCGCGTTCCAAAACGGCCCACAGGGCCGTGGCTACAACTTGGTGAGGTGGCTGAGTGGTCGAAAGCAGCGCTTTGCTAAAGCGCCGTAGCCCAAAAGGCTACCGAGGGTTCGAATCCCTCCCTCACCGCGTTTTGCGCCTGGCAAAACGCGAGAGCGAAATCCACAAGCGGGCACACTATCGGATGCACTAGCGGGAGCGTAATCCCTCCCTCACCGTTTACCTAGCTAGGCGCAACGCCAATCGAGCTCCGTATTAAGCCACCGCATAACGCCGACCCTGGGCCTGCCTCAGCTCCCCAGCGCCGGCCCTGTGCACGTTTACGAAGTTCGCCCACGCAAGGACCGCCGCGGCTTTGAGCAAGCCCTTGCGTGTAAGACTAGCTATCGCTGTCCATCTAGTAATCCCATTTTCCGGCACCGGAAGGGTTCGGTGTCCACCCGACGGGCGCGGCGGAGCTTGCAATCTTGTGATGCTTGTGATGCCGCCTGCCACCCGTGACGTTCTTTAACGGATCCAGGTCCCGAACCATAATGTTTAGCTTTTTTTGCTTTTTCATTTCAGGCGCTCCTTTCTAGTTTGTTCCACTCACACCAGGTAATGCGTAAAGTCCGGCTCGAGGTTACGCGAAAAATCGTGAGCCCCCGGCGGACTTCTTAGGCGTGTTGGATCGTTTCACCGGGGTTCGAACCCCTCCCTCACCGATTCCGTTCGATGATCATTCTGAACCGCAGAACGTTTTTGTTGTTTAGGATTCGTTCCGTCATTCATTAACCAACAGCTATGAACTGGGAGATGATTAACGCGGTGGGGCAGATGCTGGGCGCTGCCGGGGTCATCATTTCGATCATTTATCTTGCCGCCCAAATCCGCAATCAAAACAAGGAAAGCCGGCGGGCAGCGATGAATGTTTTGACGACGCACTGGAGCGATTTGAATAAAAGCCTTGTCGACGATCCTGACTTCGCCGCGCTCTGGCTTCGCGCTTTGCAATCGTTCGACCAGTTGGATGGCGCCTCGAAGCTGAGGTTTAGCGCGCATCTGGGGCGTTTCTTGCGATTTGCCGATAGTCTCTATCTCGGCGTTTTAGACGGAACGCTCGACAAGCGATTATGGCGCGGATATGAGCGGACACTCGCCGACACCGTAGCCTATCCAGGGTTTCAAACGTGGTGGGCTACCCGAAAACACTGGCACACCGACGAATTCTGCGCGCTAATTGACCGACACATCCAAACTGCGAAACCGACAATTTACGACGACTACAACTGAACTTAGGCGGACCACTGGCTCACATCCGCACCGAATCGGCACGCCAACTTCCAAACTAAGGATGACTAGCCGTGAAAGCGTGATCGAACACGTAATCGCCCACCAGGCGACCTGAGGCGATCCCTTCTGTCTTGTCGAAGGACCAATGAATACCAAGATAAATCCGGCTCTGGCCGTTCTCTTCCTCGGCCTGCGACAGAGTCGAAAAAGTGCGCGGTCGATAGGGCCGGACATTTCCATTGTGGTCGCGGGTCTGCCCATTGAACTCGTCGGAAACGAACGTGAACGCGATGTTATCGGTGCCGTAAAACCGGCGCATCGTTTCGAAGAGCGCTCCTCCGAATCCGGCATGACCAGACGGATAAGCGGGGAACGGCGGGGTAAAGTTCGGCCCGTTGAGATTGCTCGCGGGCGCGCCTAAGGGCATAAAGTTGACGTCCCCAACCGTGTCGGGATTGCCATCGCCCAAGCCTGTAGTCCCTGTGCCCGGATCGGATTCACGAATGCCGGAAATCGGACGCCATAAATCGTAGTGGTATTTCGATTCCCAGATGGTCATTCCAGCATCGGCCATGGCGACGTTTACCAAGGCCAGTAACCGCGCGAATTGAATGGCGCTGAATCTCCGCTGGTCGGCGATTTGCACCGTGATCTGGTTGTAGAGTCTCGGAGGCGCGCACAGGCTCGGCGTGCCATCATAAGCCCAGAAAGTGCCGATGAACGTTTGCTCTTCGGTACGCTGCGTCGGGGTAACAATTCCATCGCCGCCCAAGTTTTTCACTTCGTTGTACGCAGCTGTGTAAGCCGAGCTTGTCATGGCGGGCGGGGGCGGCGAGCGGAATTGAGTCGTCGATGTCACCACGAATGGAATGCATTCGCCCCAGTGCGCGCCCAGCGCGAGCGGAATCAAGCTTATTGGATCCTGCCGCCAGTGCCCGGGTTGATCGCTCGGGAAATAATCGACACCGACGTGCGGCTCGGGGATCTGCGAACCATCATTGAGACGCATGGCGAGAATAGCTGCAGCCGACCGCTGTCCCAAATCAACCCCGTTTGCTCTTTGCTGCGCGTTTCTGATAAGGGCCAAATCTTGTGCCAGGTAGGCGTCGAAAGTCGCCGTTTGCGATGGAAACATCGCAGTCAGGGTGTCGTGCGCCGCCTGGCTGATCGCCGCATCCTCTGACATCGGCCCATGCGCGGCCTGCGTCCCAGTGTAACTCGCAAAGCCGCCGTCAACGGCGTCAAGCGCATCGAACATGGCGATGTGGACAATCGCCATTGCCCGGCTGGAGCGGCCCGGGCCGAGTTGTTCTCCGAACACGCGATTCTCCCCTGGAGCGACCGGAGTATGGTCCAGACCTGTGGCATTCAGGGCGATCGTGTTCCAACGGTGCAGCGAATCGAGGCCGTGCTGTGGGCCTTCAAGCGGATGAACGTTGGATGCCGGGTGAAACAACGGACCGAATACGTCGTTGAATCCGTGATTCGTTCCGGTAGCGAACGCCAGGACGCAGATTGCGAAACCGAGGAGCAAGATTGAAAGTTTTTTCATGTGATTCATTTGTGGGCGTAGTTTTTTAGATCAGCGATTTATCTCTGGCCAGAACAATTTTTCCGCGTACGGCGTTGGATTTTAAGAGCGCGCGGTTGAACTTCAATCCCGGACTTCATTGATCCATTTCGCCGAGCCACTCCGCTTATCATTCCGAGTGGAAGTCGAGAACTCATCTGATAAATGGCGCTGTCATGTTGAGCGAAGCGAAACATCTCGGTCTGTTTCCGTTGGTGAGATCGATGGGGATTTGATCTGAGATTCTTCTCCCGCGACTGCGGGATCAGAATGACATTATGCTTGGCCGCGAGCCATCTCTCGACATTGCTTTAAGTCTTCGCACTACTCATTGAGCTAATCGCGTTAGGCGCTTACAATCTCGAAGCCGTGCAGACCGAATCAGTTCAGATTCAAAATTTCATCGACGGCCGATTTGTGGAACCGGTTGGCGGTCGATATCTCGATAACATCGAACCGGCGACTGGCAAACCGTACTCGCAGGTCGCGGACAGTGACGCACACGATGTTGATCTTGCGGTCGCTGCAGGAGAGAAAGCATTTCGCGACTGGTCCAAAGAGTCGGCCGCCGAACGTTCGCGCTTTCTCTTGCGGATCGCCGATCTGATCGAGCGTGATCTGGAGAAGTTCGCGCGCGCCGAATCGATTGATACAGGGAAGCCAATCTCGCTGGCGCGCACGCTCGATATCCCGCGTGCGGTCGCCAATTTCCGATTCTTCGCGACTGCGATTTTGCATACCGAATCCGAAGCGCACATGACGGACAACGTGGCGTTCAACTACACACTGCGTCAGCCGCGCGGGATCGCGGGACTGATCTCGCCGTGGAATCTCCCGCTCTATTTGTTAAGCTGGAAAATCGCGCCCGCCATCGCCGTCGGAAACGCTGCCATCGCAAAACCGAGCGAGCTGACGCCGATGACGGCTTACATGCTCTGTGAGGTTGCGCGCGAAGCCGGCCTGCCCAATGGCGTGTTAAATGTCGTGCATGGCACTGGACCAAATGTCGGCGCTGCGATTACCGCACATCCGAAGATCGGCACGATCTCTTTTACCGGCGGCACTGTCACCGGTCGCAAAGTCGCGGAGGCATGCGCGCCGTTGTTCAAGAAAGTTTCGCTCGAGCTTGGCGGGAAA
>DATASP010000146.1:0-3195 GCA_036269155.1 Candidatus Udaeobacter sp. | reverse complement strand
TCTTGGATTTGCTGGCGCCAGAGCCGCCGCCAGCGGGCGCGTTTGAAGTGGTGGTTATTGGCGGCATCGGCAAAACTCGCTTCCATCAGGTGTTGACGCCGTTTGCGATTACGGCGCGCGGCGAAGCTCTGAGCCTGCGCGCGCGCTACATTTAGTGCCTCTTGGTTTTCGTGCCTTTGCACCGTGCGTCCATGGTGCGAGCGGGTGCATTGAGCGCGCAAGGCACAAGCGGCGCACACTCTAGCGGGAGCTTTGTATTCGAGCGTGCGACGAACAGGATGGACTCGGCGCGGCTTAAGGATCTGGCCGGCTGGACAGCGATAGATGTTTTGCACCGGATCGTAAGTAAAAGCTTCGTCGCCAAAGATGCCTTCTTTGCGTCCAGTGTTGGCTGTGTTGCGCGTTGCTTCTCCCATGTGCGTCGTGATTTCGCGCGCCTGACAGGCCACGTAGTTTTCGTTGGTGCCATACTTGTGATCGGCTACCACCGTCTGCACTGAGCAGCGCGTGTTCTTCTCATGCTGATCAATCAGCGTCATGAGCTTCTTATTTTCTGCGATGCTTCCCGGCGTTGTCTCCACCGCAGTAATGACCCCTCCCGCATCATCGACCACGCGGTGATGATGGTAACGAGGTCGCGACTCCCCGCTGCCTTTGCGCACGCAGGCTGCATCCGGATCGCTTTTGCTCATCATCCGATCATTGACCGCTTGGTAACTCTGTGGCGTGCTTGTCTCCTCCAGCTTGCTCTCGGTGGCAGAGTAGGCGCGTTTCAATGCCTCGATCAATTGCGCTGGACCTTTCGTTACCGATTCCTTTGAAGCATTGGCATCGATCAGGCTGGCATCCACATGTAGCTTGCTTCCATCGACCAGGCCCGCTTCCACGCATTGAGCCACCGTGCGCACAAACAGACTCTCAAAAACGTCCCTGCCCCATCGCACCCGCGCTTTAGAGAGCACGCTGTGGTCGGGGACTTTCTCATCCAGGCCGTAATCCAAAAACCATAGGTAATCGAGCCGCTCGCCGATCACCTCCATCAGTTCCCGCTCACTTTTGATGTCATCAAAGAAAAGCAGAAACATCATTTTCAAGATCACCTCCGGTGGCACCGACTCGTTGCCGTTGCGGCCGTAGCAGCGCGCCACCTCCTCGCGCACAAAAGAAAAATCGATGACCGCTTTTACTTGTCGCAGCGGATGATTGGCTCGCACCCGCTTCTCCAAGTTCACCGCGTAATTAAAGAGCTGCGGCTCGCTCTTTTGCTCTCCCATCATGATGGGAACACCGCTTTACCACATCATCGCCAGCTCGGGTACTATTTTCTTTTGAAAACTTCCCATTTGGGCAACACGCCCTTTAGATGCGACCCCCGATTTTCCCGCCCTCGGTATTCCCTGGTGGACACATCGCATCGTCAGCGCTTGCGAGCTCTTTGATCAGATGTTGCGCGAATCGTAGGCCCAGTGCAGCAATGCCTGGCGTTGGCGGCGACGGCAAGTCAGATCTCAAGGTTTGCAGTTTTTCTTCAACTGCGCTATGTGGCGCCGAATGGCGCGTCAACGCGCGATCTGTCGCAGATCATCTTCACTGCGACGCCCGGCATAGTAGCGGCAATACCACTGAAACCAGCCGCGCGGGTCGTCTGGATGAATCCAGCCCTTGCGACGCCATTCCGAGAGCGGTTGCGAGGCGTTCACGCCAAAATGATTCAGCGAAGAGCGCGCACGCTGCGGTGAAAGCTTTGCCCGCGTGAACCAGCTCGCCGGAAATTCTTCCCGGCAATCGGTCATGTATTTTCCGCCAAAGACGCCGAGTTCGAGCATTTGTTTCGGTGTAAGCTCCGGTTTGAATCCCGAGCGGAATTCTTTCCCCATCGGTTTCGTCCGAAAATATACGTAGCCTTTCTGCATTTTGTCGTTCACCTCCACGCGCACAGGCCTCGTTCGCTCCATTCTTACTTCTAAATTGAAACTCACGCGCTGCCCAACGCTAATGCGTTGCTAGCCTCGCAACCTACGTTGATCGTTCGGAGTGCCCACGTCCTCGCGCCAGCTACCTAGCTGCTACACCGTCTACTCGCGCGATTTCCCAAGCGCGCGTGTTCTATGTTGCTCCTTCAGTTCGCTCCATTCTTACTTCTTTCCTGGCATCCGCAGTCAGATAGTTTCAGTTAACGGACTCGCTCTGCGTCGGTAATAAGCTCCGACCCCTGATCGTGACCAGAATTTGTTTGACGCTGGTATGGCCGCGCTTACGCTGCGGTTGAGGTTCGCGAAAAGGCTAACGATTAGTTAGCAGCTCGAAACTATGAAGACTCCGCACTGGGTTGATCGAAATGGTCTTCTGTCACGTGGGCGCATCAGTATCGCGGTCACGCTGGTTTCCGCAGGCTTCGTCACCATGGCATTGACAATATTTTCTTGGTCGGCCTTCGCTGTGGATGGAACTAACTTACCGGGCCACGACTACGCTCACTTCGATGCGCCTTCGGCGTTCGTGTGCCGGAATACCTGTGGGGGCGAGGCGGACTGCCAGGCCTATACATGGGTCAAGCCTGGATTCCAAGGGCCCCGCGGGCAATGCTGGCTCAAGAACCGCGAGCCCAACATCGTTAAAGATGCCTGCTGCGATTCCGCTCCGCGCAGGTTCATCTCCGCACGGGATCTGCGCGCGGAAGACAAAATCAATCGCCCCGGCTCGGATTTTAAGAATTTCGACACGGACAGCTGGAAGACATGCGAGGCGGCCTGTGCTCAGAATGAGATTTGTTCGTCCTGGACGTATGTCCGTCGCGGCGTACAAGGTCCGAGCGGTCGCTGCTGGTTGAAGAACCGCGTCGCTCGGCCCGTGTCAGACCCAAACATGGTTTCGGGTGTAAAGTTCAAGGCACCCGCCGGGCGATTCGACTAGGGCAGCTTAGGAATTGGCGTCGGTTACAATCAGAAAAGGGAGTCAGAGCCTATAATCGACACAAGTGAGTTTTCCTAAGCCAGAGACTGTCGATAGTGAGCTCTGCCCCCAAATCTCCCACCTGACTAACGAATCAACGGTGCCTTCGATAAGATCTGCGCGGCGGACGGTTGTTCGATGAAGCATTCCGGAAACGCCACCCGATCTGGCCGTGTGGGGCATCGCCGCTTCCACGCGAAGAATTTCCTGGTAGCCGCGGCTCGATCTTTCGCTGCAGGACTC
>DATASP010000145.1:0-4755 GCA_036269155.1 Candidatus Udaeobacter sp. | reverse complement strand
AGTTAGTTGGACAACGTGCTGTCTTTCGACTGCACTTTGTCATCCTTGAAAACGATTGTGATTGTGTCCTTGCCCTGTCGATAAAGGTAAGTTGTCTTTTTCGTGATCACTAAATCCTCGGTCTTAAGCGAAGTAGGCGGGCCCAAAATTGATTCCACCTGCTTTTTCGACATGCCTTCGCTTACCTGATCCACGTTCGCTTTTGTGATACGCTTCCCGCTGCAAGACAGGGAGAGCGCGACGAAAAGCACCAGGATGAGGCGAGTTGCCGAAGAACTGACGAATGACCAATGACGAACACCGAAGGAATGACGAAGTTCGAATGACGAGGAGCTGCCTTGGTTTTTTGCACAGGTTCTCATGGTTCTCAGTCGTTCGTTATATCGCATTCGGTAATCGTCATTCTCCCGCTATCTGTCGCATTCGCCCATGACGAAGTCCAGACTGCCCAGCACCGCAGGCACATCACTTACCATGCAGCCGGGTAGAAGCTCCGGCAGGATACTGAGATTCACAAAGGACGGCGCGCGAATCTTCAGGCGATACGGCACGCCGCCGCCTCGGCTCTTAATGTAAAAGCCAAGCTCGCCCTTGGGATTTTCCGCTGCGAAATAGACTTCGCCGGGTGGCGCATCGAGCCCTTCGGTCACGACGATGAAGTGATGGATCAGCTCTTCCATCTTTGTCATTACCCGCGATTTTGGCGGGGTCATATTTTTCCAATCTGCGACGTTGATCGGTCCGCTGGGAAGCTTATCGATCACCTGGCGCAGGATTCGCACGCTCTGGCGCATTTCCTCAATCCGCACCAGATAACGATCATAACAATCGCCTGCACTGCCGATCACCACGTCGAAATCATATTTGTCGTAATCGAGATACGGGTGTTTGCGCCGCAAATCGTGGTCGATCCCGCTTCCGCGCAGGTTGGGGCCGGAAAGGGCGTACGCAATCGCGCGCTCCTTCGATATCACACCGACGTCGTTGGTCCGATCGACAAAAATTTTGTTCCGGGTCAGCAGCCTGTCGCACTCGTTCAGGCTCGGCCCGAAATCGTCGAGGAATTTTTCCAGTCGCGGAATGAAGCCCTCGGGCAGATCGCGAATTTGTCCACCCACTCGAGTGTACGACGTGGTGAAGCGGGCGCCGGTGAGCAACTCGAACAGATCATAAAGTTTTTCGCGCTCGCTAAAAGTGTAGAGAAACACGGTCATCGCGCCGAGGTCGAGGGCCATGGCGCCAAGACCCATCAGATGCGAGGAAATCCGCGATGTTTCGCAGCAAATAATGCGAATCGCTTTTCCACGCGCTGGAACTTCCCACCCCATTAGTTTTTCAACTGCCAGCGCGTAGGCCACGTTGTTTGAAAGTGGTGCCAGATAATCGAGCCTGTCGGTATAAGGGACAAACTGATTATATTGCATGTTCTCAGCGATTTTCTCATCGCCACGATGCAGAAAGCCTATGTCCGGCGTGGCCTTGGTAATGATCTCACCATCGAGCTCCAGCACGAGTCGCAAAACGCCGTGCGTTGCCGGATGCGACGGCCCCATGTTTAAAACCATTTTCTCGCCGATGTCGTCGTCACCAGGCTGCCGCAGCGTTGCGTCGGCGGCGGCGACTCGCGTGACCGGGTCGGGCGATTCAATTTCGCGCGTCGTAAATGGCATGGGATTTACCAGTGATTTATGCTGGCGAGTGAACCACCGCGCGCAAGCGCAAATTCCGCGGAGCAAAGGCTGCCAGCCTGTGCTCCCCGGAAGCAGAACGCGCTCGCGCCCGTGACGGAACGCGATTAACTAAAAGATTATGGCGAAAAAAATCGCACTGCTCTTCGCGGGCCAGGGCGCGCAAAACGTCGGTATGGGACGCGAACTGGCGGAGGACTTTCCAACTGCAGCCAACTTATTTGCGCAAGCTGATGAAATCCTTGGCCGGCAGTTAACCGACATCATGTGGAATGGGCCGGCGGAAACGCTTACGACGACATCGAATTGCCAGCCTGCCTTATACGTGCATTCACTGGCGGCCCTGGCTGTCGTCCGCGAATTGTTTGGCAATTTTCCAATCGATTGTGCGGCTGGCTTGTCTCTCGGGGAAATTACTGCGCACGCGGCGGCAGGCACATTCGATTTCGCGGCCGGGCTGCAACTTGTGCAGAAGCGCGGTGAATTCATGGATGAAGCCTGCGCGGCAACGCTTGGCGGGATGGCTGCGATGATCGGCGGCCAGGAAAACGATGTTCGGCGACTCGCTGCGGACGAAGATGTCGATATCGGCAATATTAATTTGCCGGGGCAAATCGTAATTTCCGGCGAACTCGCCAAGGTTGAGGCGGCAGTTGGCGTGGCTAAGGAATACGGCATCCGGCGCGCAACAATGTTGAATGTCGCTGGCGCGTATCATTCACGCTTGATGGAGAGCGCTTACCGTAAGTTAGGGGACGCTCTGCTTGACGTAGAAATGCAAATTCCTCAATTCCCTGTTATCAGCAATGTCACCGGTGAAGAGGCCGATACGCTTCCGGAAATTCGCCGCACATTACGGGAGCAGGTGACAGCGACAGTTCGCTGGTACGATTGCATGCAGCGGATGCTGGCGCGCGGTTGCGAGGTTTTTATCGAGTTGGGCCCGGGAAACGTGCTGGCAGGTTTGCTCCTGCGCGCACAAAAAGATTTAACGGTCATGTCCATTGCTGACGCGGAATCTTCGCACCGTTGCGCCATGCAAATGCGCGGCGTCCTAGCGTAGCATCAGGTGACAACGGAATCTGATCACCTAGCTTTCTCTATGACACTTTCCCAAAGGATCGACTCGGATCTTAAAGAGGCGATGCGCGCCAAGGATGCGACCAGGCTGAGCGTTCTGCGCATGTTAAAATCTGCTTTGAAGTACGGCGCGATTGCAAAATCAGGCGCAGAAGCGGAACTGAGCGACGCTGAAGCCGCACAGGTGATTCGCAAGCAGGTCAAGCAACGCCAGGATTCCATCGAAAGTTTCGAAAAAGGCGGCCGCACGGAATTAGCCGAAAAGGAAAGAGAAGAGTTGTCGATCCTGAACGCGTATCTGCCACGGGCGATGAGCGCGGACGAGGTGGCGAAAGTGGTGCGGGAAACGATCGCTGAGATCGGAGCAACGTCGAGGGCGCAGATGGGCGCGGTGATGAAAGCGTTGCAAGCGAAAGTCGCCGGTCGCGTGGACGGCAAAACGCTGAGCGCCGAAGTGCAAAAGCAACTCTCGTGATTCGTTAAAGCGTTGAAGCGCAAACAATGGCTGCCGCTTCAACGCTTCAACCCTTTAACGCTGTGTTAACTGCAATCATCGTCGCCGCCGGTGACAGCCGCCGCATGGGTTTCGATAAGTTGTTTGCGGCGATTGCCGGCAAACCAGTCATCGCGCACACGATCCGCGCATTTGAGCGCGCCAGCGCAGTTGATAAAATCATCGTAGTCGCGCGGGAAAATCGACACGAGGAGATCAAAGCGATTGTCCGCGACGAAAGTTTCGTGAAGGTGCAATCAATCATTCCTGGTGGCAGACAGCGGCAGGATTCCGTGCGCGCCGGGCTGGACCATTTGGATTCGTTTGCACGTTACGTGGCTGTGCACGATGCCGCGCGGCCGCTGATTACTCCGGAGCAGATCGAACGCGTATTCCAGCGATGCGCGGATCATGGCGCCGCCACGCTGGCTGAGCCAATCAGTGACACATTAAAACGCGCAGACGCCGATCTTAGTGTCACCGATTCGGTCGATCGCCACCAATTGTATGCAATGCAAACTCCTCAGATTTTCGAGCGGCAATTGATCGAGGAGGCGTATCGGGCTGTTTTTGCCGAAAATATCTTGGTAACAGACGAGGTGTCAGCGGTCGAGCGACTCGGTCGCAAGGTAGTTCTCGTCTTGAATGATGGCTTCAACTTCAAAGTGACTTATCCGCGAGATTTGCCGCTTGCCGAGTTTATTCTCAACCAACGGATGGACTTTATTGCGAATTGACGTTGTCAGTGGTCCAAGGCGCAGCGTCAGCGGCCCATTGCCAGTCGCTCGGCCAGGAGCTGGGGCAGACCTGCTTTGGAAATCCTTTTTTGCGCGGCCGCCAGATCGTATTTTACCCGCACCAGTTCGACGAGATTGTTTTCAATGTCGTAAATGCAATACGCCGCGCGCCAGTTTCCGTCGCGTGGTTGCCCGACGCTGCCGGCGTTGATGAAATACTTTTTGGCCGGCTCGATGCGAATGTGTTCGGGCCTTTCCTGCCGGACACCCTGATCGCGAATAAATACCATGGGTACGTGTGTGTGGCCGAAGAAGCAGACTGCGGTCCGCTGATATGTGAAACTCGCGACGGCGTCGAGGTTGCTAAAGACATAACCCCATTGGCCGGGCGTATCGAGTGTAGCATGCACGATCGTAAAATCGTGTACCCGCTTCTGTAACGGTAAGCTGCGCAACCATTCTTTGTCCTGATCCGCCAAATTGTCGCGGGTCCACTGGATAGCTTGCTCGGCTAGTTCGTTGAAACGCTCCGAGGACGCGGAAAGCGTTGCCTCCTCGTCGTGGTTGCCTTTTACCACGGGACAATCCAGTTCGCGGACGCGTTCGATGCATTCTCGGGGATTTGCGTTATAACCCACCACGTCGCCCAAGCACAAAAAACGAGTGCATCTACGCTCGCGCGCGTCTGCCAGTACCGCTTCTAGCGCTTCGAGATTGGCATGGATATCACTCAAAATTGCGAAACGCATTATTGAAA
>DATASP010000144.1:0-5686 GCA_036269155.1 Candidatus Udaeobacter sp. | reverse complement strand
ATCTAACGAGAAGGAGCTCGCTTTCTCATTGCGATTGAAAAAGCAGCTATACCTGCCCAGATGAGGTTCACGAATGTGGAAGGATAAGATCCATAAAAGATCGTGTTTGCGGCCAACAGAAGGCTACCGCTGATATTGAGGAGTTGGTACGTAGCCGAGTCTCCTTCCAATTTCTTATGAGAAATCATCGCATAAGCGACAAGGAGAGCCGCTGCTCCCAGCCATCCGATCGCATCAAACCATATGTAGTTATTCATACTGTAGAATTCTTCTCAATAAGAGGTGCTGTCGTGTTGAGTGACGCGAAACATCTCGGTCCATTTCCATGGTCCATCCTGATTTAATCCGAGATTCTTCGCTTCGCTCAGAATGACAAGATGGGGTGGCTTTTAAAATGTTTCCCGGTAACCGTCGCGTCATATCTTCCATTTCTTCGGCAGGTTTTGTTTCATTTCTTCAACCGGCTCGAACTGGTCACCAAGCTTTTCCACGCGCGCAAGGACCTGTTCCGAGCGGAATCTCAAAAGATCAGGCTTTTTCTTTTTGAGACAATTTTCGACTTCGTTCCAAGTCACTGGAGTTGAGATAGTTGGCTCTTCCTTCGCGCGGAGCGAATAGACGCAGATGGTAGTTTTGTGTTCGTCGTTTTGACTCCAATCAACGAACACTTTGCCTTTGCGCACCGCCTTGGACATGTTCGAAGTCACCCGATCGTTATGTTCATGTTCGAGATGTTGGGCAAGTGCGCGCGATAAATTCTTCGTTCCATCATAAGTAACTGCCGTATTGAGCGGCGCGTACACTTGAAGGCCCTTTGAGCCGCTCGTTTTCGCGAACGACTTCAATTTCATTTTGCCTAACAAATCGCGCAGCCAAAGCCCAACCTGGCAGCATTGGACGATGTCGGCAGGCGCGCCTGGATCGAGATCGAACACCATCATTGTCGGACGTTCGATGTTGTTCTTGCGCGAGAGCGACGTGTGCAGCTCGAGGTCGGCCAGGTTTGCGGCCCAAACGAGTGTCGGCAGATCGTTCACGAGGCAATAGTTCATGATCCGCTGATTGCCTTCACTCCAAACTTTTGCCGTCTGCACCCATTTTGGTCGATGCGACGGGCAGTTCTTTTCGTAAAAGAATTCGCCTTCCACGCCATTAGGATAGCGCTTCATGGTGAGCGGCCGGTCTTTCAAGTGCGGCAAGAGCACCGGCGCCACACGAATGTAATAATCGATTACCTGCCCTTTGGTGAATCCGACTTTCGGATAAAGCACTTTGTCCAGATTGGAGACCTGAATCTTGCGCTCTTCTACAATCACCTCCGCCTTATTCGGCATACGTGAAGCAACCGTCCAACGTCCAAAGCCCAACGTCCAACGTCGAATTCAGCAACTGCTCAGGCAAAGAAGCGTTCGGGCGAGAGCATCGTCTTCGGTTTGCAGATGCGCGCGACGCAATGCTCCCAGCTCTCGTGCCCGCTGAGAATTTCAATTTCCACCCGCAGAAAATAGATCGGCACTTTCAATTCCGGTTCGGGCAAACGCGGCATCCGCACCGAGTCTTTCTCCGTAGTCACGATCATCGCCAGGTCGCGGCGGATACAACGCTTGATAAAGCTGATGAGTTCCGCCTCGGTGTAATAATGGTGGTCGATGTAGCGCTTCGCGAGATCGACACGCGCCCCGAGTTTCTGCAACGCGTGCTCGAAGCTTTCGGGCGCTGCGATTGCGCAGAGCGAACCGACGAACGTGTTCTGCAAAGCCTCGAGCGGCAATTGTTCGCCCGTGAAAACATTCTGAAGATGGAGCGGTTTATGTGCGCATTCGATAACTTCCGCGGTACGATTGTAACGGCGGATGCGTTTCATTAGATCAGAATTAGGTTCGCCGGTATTTTTTGTGATGAAAATGTAGCTGGCGCGGCGGAGATTGCGCGGCCTCTCCCGCAACGTGCCCCGGGGAAGCATGAATTCGTTTCCGAAAGGAGCTTGTCGATCGACGAGCACCATATCGAGGCGATGTTTGAGATGCAGATACTGGAATCCGTCGTCGAGCAACAGCGTATCCACCTGCCATTTATCGATCGCTAGCCGTCCGCTTTTTACGCGGTCTTTGTCCACCAGCACGATTACGTCCTTCAAATTGTGCGCGAGCATGTAAGGTTCATCGCCCGCAGTCAGTGAGTCGAGCAGCAGGGATTTTCCATCGGATACAACACGGGGAGGATCGGAGTCGCTGCGAAACCGGTTTAGCCAATTTCGCTTCCGCGGCACGCTCTTATAACCGCGGCTTAAAATGGCAACACGCCGTCCACCCGCCTGCAAAGCACGGGCAAACTTCTCGACAATCGGCGTCTTACCCGTGCCGCCCACGGTAAGATTCCCGATACTAATGACCAGACATCCGAGCGCGCGTTCTCGGAGGACTCTTTTCCGATACAAATAAAGCCGTAGCTGCACCAAGCGGTCGTAAATGAAGGAAAGTGCGTAAAGAATCTCGCGCAGCACAGAAGCTCGAATGCCGTGACGGCGCTCGAGAACCACGTCGATTCCAAACTCCTCTAATTGTTCAAGTCGGCGGCCCATGAAGAAAAATGATTAGTGACTCGTGAGAATCTTCGCACCACGATTGTCAGCGTGCGTGATGATCGTGCGGCCAGAAGTTTTTGCGGCACGCGCCATGGCGGCTGCGATTTTTTTGGATGAATTAAGTGTGACAGCCGCGATCGTCGATCCGCTTCCGCTAAGAAACGCCCCGAGCGCGCCCGTCTTTTCAACGGCGGCGATGACACGTGGAAGAAAGGGAATCAGTTTCTCGCGGAATGGCTGGTGAAGATGGTCTGCAAATGCACCGCGCAGCTTTTGATAATCATGTGATACAAAAGCGGCAGTAATCGCGGATGCGTTCGCGCAATTCTCGACCGCCGCGATGTGTGAAATTTTTGAAGGCAGAACATTTCGCGCGCTTGAGGTGCGAATTTCAAGGTCAGGAACGAACAGAACGAAATGCAATTGGGGCGAGACTGCGAAGCGCTGGACGGCGGGGTGAGTGTTCCGCTGAGCACGTGAACCCGAGGCGGTCGCCCCACTTTGTACTGTAGTAAAGCCACCAAACGTTGCCGGCGCAGCGTTATCGGGATGTCCTTCCAGTTCGGCACATAATCGGAAAATCGCGAACCGATCGAGCAGGTTGCCGCTGAGCCGATTGAGCGCAAGCAAGGTGCCCAAGCGAAGGGTTGCGCTACTGCCCAAGCCGCGCGACCGCGGAATGTTGTCTGTAACGGAACAGGAAAAGGGGAACCCACGTCGTTGCGACTGCTTGAAGAACCGGTCCGCCGCATCCGAAACAATTGGGGAGTGACGATGCTGACGCGACGCACCACGGACCACTGTTACATCATTATAGATGCGCAGCGCTATACCAAGACAATCAAAACCAGGACCGAGATTGGAAGTGCTCGCCGGAACGCGAACGGTTATTTTTTGCATAGGTGAGCCCCGCAGCGGAGGTGCGCGCGACGATGCATCGACTATGCGGCAGTGTAGCAACGCAGCCTCAGGCGGCAACCGATCCGTTGCTCGATGTCGATTCGAAGTACGCGATTGGAGCGATAAAAAATGAATTTCGGCTGGATCAATCCAGGCTTGCTTCGTGATTTTCAGGCAGAGGCAACCAATGCGCACCGGCTCTGCACTATCGAGGATGGGTGGGTGGAGCGTTTCGGGCACGACATCCTTATTTCATTCAAACGAGTGCTGGCCCGGGAGCGGCTTCTCTCTGAACTGCAATCGTGGGCAGGCTCTGTCGGTTTCGACGTTGGACGCATTTTCGCAAGGTTCGTCCCGAGAAAAGGCGAAGAGCGCGAGCCGCCGCGTCTGATCGTTGGCGACCCTGCCGAGGATCTACAGACCAGCGCCACCGAACGACATCTGAAGTTCGGACTCGACTTCGCGACGGGCTATTCCCCGGGTCTGTTTGTGGATCAAAGAGAAAATCGCCGCTACGTTCGGCATATTGCGCCCAAGCGGCTGCTGAACTGCTTTGCCTACACCTGCTCGTTTTCTGTCAGCGCGGCGTATGTAGGAGCAGCTACCCTGAACATCGATCTTTCCAAAAAATCTCTGGCGCGGGGTCGCGAGAATTTTGCGCGTAACTTCCTTCCAACAATCGAGCACCGCTTTATTGCGGATGATGTCAGGGCGGTGTTGCCACGTCTGGCACGGAAAGGTGAGAAGTTTGACGTGATCATTCTTGATCCGCCAACTTTCTCGCGTTCGCGGGAAGGAAAGAAGTTTCAGGTCGAATATGATTTCGAAAACGTGCTCATAGAGGCTCTCGGACTAGCGGAGCGAGACAGCCACATCTTGCTATCCACCAATTGCGCTGCGTTGCGCGAGCATGCCTTGGAAGTAATGGCCCGTTATTGCCTGAAAGCAACGTGCCGTGCCGGTACATTTCACCGGCCGCCTCAACTCCCTGATTTTCCAGCCGGCGCGGGCGCAAGCTCGATTTGGCTGACTCTGCGATAGCGGCACATGCGCGCAAGATAGGGTTGCGATCCGAATTATTAAGCGAAATGGATCAATCATCCGCAGAGGTAGCTGCTGAACTCCCGGAACGCGGAGTGCAATGGGTTAAAGATCAGGTGGAGACGGTTCTCAGTGAAACCGAGGACTACGTGCGCGAAAAGCCGGCGCAGTCTTTGGTATGGGCGTTTGTGGCTGGATACGTCTTGAATCGGTTGCCGCTGAGGCGTGTCCTCAGCGGTCTTGTGCGTCTGCTCATCATGGCATTAAAGCCGGCGATCCTAATCTATGGCGCCGCCAAGCTGTACCAAGCGGCCCAGGAAGAGCAGTGACATTCAGAAGTGCCCGCCGCCGTGAGCACCTGTCTTTGATAATTCGACATTCGCACGCAGCGCCAAGCTAGATTATTCGTCCAGTGTAAAGCCGACTTTCAGGGTCACCTGCCAATCGCGTACTTGTCCGTCCTCGATCCATCCACGGGTCTCCGTCACCTCAAACCATCGCATGTTACGGACCGTCTTTTTGGCACGCGCCAACGCATTGTGTACCGCCTCCTCAACCCCGTTCGGCGATGAACCAACTATTTCGATCTTTTTGTAAACGTGATCAGGCATGCGCTCATTATTTCGCGCCCGGGCTGCAAGACAATAAAAATCAGGTTGCACCAAAAACGGGTGTTTACGGTGTAGATCCCTACAGCTGTCGGCTGTGCCCCCGTCGCGGTGCCAAAGACAGAAGCGCACCTGTGCACGCCAGCCGCATTCGCCAGCAAATTTGCTTTACAAGCCTATCCTGAGTCCGGCAGCTTCGAGCCGTGCGAAAATTGGTCATTAGTTGCGTGTTGCTTCTGGCTGCTCTTTCGTGCGTACGCGGTCAGGAACAGGAGAGGAAATTGATGGATCGTCTCCTCAAGCCGGACATGGGCTTGAAAAATGATGCCCAGAACAAGAAGTTTCTCGGTGACAGAACATCGTCGATGAACAAACACGCAACGGTAGAAACGTTTTACGTCCAGAAGAAATCGAATTCGAAAAGCTTTTTAGGAATAGGCCAGTTCTTCGCAAAGCACTTCAATTCACGCGCGTTCCCCAGCGGGCGCAGCGCGTTCAACACTTCATCGCAGCAAGCAATCGGAAATTCCCGGCCGACTTATGAAACCCAGAC
>DATASP010000143.1:0-3038 GCA_036269155.1 Candidatus Udaeobacter sp. | reverse complement strand
TGCCATTGCGATAGACGTAAAGCGCGCGATCGGCAGCGCTGACGACGATGGTGATCGGTCCGGTCGAACTGCGCTCCGGCTTCCAGTCATAGTCATTACGCGCGAGTGGGTGCAACATCTCAGGCGTAAAATCCTTCGGCGCGAGGATCAGTCCGGGATTCGACGCGAGATACGGCACCGGCGTTTTGCCATCACCCACCACGACAGTGCCCCCCTTTGACGTCGCACTGAAAAGCAGTTGCGAGAAATCGTACGGCAGCCGAATGCAGCCGTGGCTTGCTGGGTAACCGGGAATATTGCCCGAGTGCATTGCAATGCCGGTCCACGTCAGCCGCTGCATGTTTGGCATTGCCGCGTTGTTGTACTTCTTCGAGTAATGCTCCTGCTTTTTTTCGAGGATGGTGAAAACGCCGCCCGGCGTGGCGTGGCCCTTTGTACCGGTGCTCACGGTTGAACGGCCAATGAGAATGCCGTTGCGATAAACGTGCATGGTCTGCTGCGGGATGCTCACAAGCACCATGAGCGGACCGCTCGGCGAGAGCTGCGGGTTCCACCAATACTCGCCCGGCTTGAGTTGACCGGCGGGCTTTCCGGTCGGTTTGCCTTTAGTATGAGCCGACGGTTTTTGCACCGCCTGCGCGGTGGTGAGCAGAACGACGGAGAGAGCGAGGATTTTCAGGAATTTCATGAGATGCAGTTGTTGATTGAATTGGAAAATCTTTCAGAGATTCAGGCTCGATTCAACGCATCACGCACTGCTGCGATGAACTTTTCATCGTCGAACGGCTTCATGAAAAATGCGACCGGACCAATGGCCATCGCTGTGGCGCGCGCGGCAAGATCTTCGCGGGCGGTAATAACAATGACGCGGGTCTTCGGTGAGATTGCGCAAAGACGGGCCAGCACTTCCAAACCGGTGACGCGATCCATCCAGATGTCAGTCACGAGCACTGACACATGATGACTGGCGGCGTGTGCCAGAAAATCTTCCGGCTTATTAAAAGGGCGGACTTTGAATCCTTCGGACGCAAGCAGGTAGTGCATCGATTTAAGGACGGAAAGATCGTCATCCAACAGGCAGACTTCATTTGCTTCAGCGTCGCTCGCATCGCTCATGCCGCCGCCTTGCTTTTCTGGATCTGTCCGGGTGCGGCGGGCAGCCGAACAACCATCTGCGCGCCTCGGTCCGGAGCATTTTCCGCGGTGATTGTGCCGCCGTGCGCTTCAACAATTGAGCGCACGATGGCGAGACCCATGCCCATTCCTTTTTGTTTCGTGGAAAAGAAGTGATCGAAAACTTTGTCCGGGCGATCTTTTGGCAGTCCCACTCCAAAATCGCGCACGCTAACTTCGGCCACGTCTCCTTTGTCCGCGCGGGTGCGAATAATGATGCGCCGTTCCGCCGGCGGTAGTTGTTCGACCGCGTCGAGCGCGTTGATGATCAGGTTAAGCATTACCTGCTGAATTTGAACAAGAGCGGCTTTCACCTGAGGGAGGTGCGAATCCAGCTGCGTCGTCACGACGCTCTCCCGATTCAGGATGTCCGAGCTAACAAGGCGAACGGTATCGGTGATAACAGAATTGAGGTCTAACAGAGTGTGCATACTTGGCTCCTTACGCACCAAACTTCGGATCCCTCGAATCACTTCGCCTGCACGTTGACTGTCGGCGACCATGTCCTGCAACAATTCCTGAAGCAAGACTGGATCGATGTTTCCATGCTCAAGGAAACGGCGCGCGGCGGAAGCATTGTTCGCGATAGCGGTAAGGGGTTGATTCAGTTCGTGCGCGAAGGACGCGGTCATTTCGCCCATCAGCGCGACGCGATTTCGGTGCGCCATCTCTTCGCGTTGAACCTGCACCTGAAGAGCTGCCTGCTTTTGCGCGCTGACATCAAGTGTTACCCCGATCGTTTCCAAGAGATTTCCGTGTTCATCCTGCAAACAGCGTCCCCGCATAATTACCCAACGCGTCTGGCCGTACGGCAAAAGAAGGCGGTGTTCGCTTTCGAACGCTCCATGCAAGGCGCAGGCCCGATCGTACTCGGCTTTGACTGCTGCTCGTTCGTCGGGATGAACTCGTAAAAGGATCAACTCACAGGTCAATGGCAGATTGGAGTCGAACCCATAAATCCTTCGCCCCTTGTCGCTCATCCAAGCGTCGCCTTCTGGATACAAAACCCAGAAGGCAAGATCGGCCGACTCAGCGGCAAGGTTTATGCGGGCATCGCGTTCCCGCAAAATCTCTTGTTGCCGCTGACGATCGATAGCGATCCCGGCAACATGTGTGGCGATTTCTGTGAGGCGCGTTTCTTCAGGCCGCGGCCCGCGTTTTTCTTCGCGATACATTGCAAACGAACCCAAGACCTCGCCCCGAGCAGACAGAATCGGTGTCGACCAGCAGGCGCATAGGCCGCAAATCTTGGCAAGATCTCGATAATCGGTCCAGAGCGGATCGGTCATCACATCGGTGACAACGACCGGTCGTCGCGTGTACATCGCTGTGCCGCATGAACCGTTGCGCGGTCCGATGGGTGAGCCATCTACAGCTTTCACATAAGCTTCAGGCAAATTCGGCGCTGCACCATGGCGTACATGTTTGCCATCGCGGTTCAAGAGAAGAATAGAACAGCGTAATCCTTCCGCCTGGCCTTCCATGAGAAGAACAAGGCTGGTAAGGACCTCGGAGAGCGGTGCGTCGGCCGCGATCATTTCCAGGACATGGCTTTGCCCTGCGCGGAAGAATTCTTCCTCCTTGATTTGACTGATATCGCGACAAACGATGACGCCGCCCAACAGATCGCCATTGGCGCCACGGAGCGGGCGACCCGTGATTTCCGTCCAGAGCCCGTGTGGCGCTTTTTCGTGTCGGACGAAAATCTCAATGTTGTCGACTTCCTCACCACGAATGGAGCGTGTCATGGGCAACTGATCGTGCGGAAACGGGGTTACCTTGTCCGGCAGATACAGTCCATAACGCTCCGACCATTCAGCTGGCGGTATTTGCATTGCACCTTTTCCGAACATGCGCTCTGCCGC
>DATASP010000142.1:0-3552 GCA_036269155.1 Candidatus Udaeobacter sp. | reverse complement strand
CCAACGTCGAACTGCAGAGTCTGCGTTTCGGATTCGGCGTTAGGCGTTGAATGTTTTCTGCTTCTCAGTCTGCTACCGGCGCCGGTTTATAGCCGCTTTTCAGGATTGCGTCATGCAGATCGGGTGGATGCGTTTTGCGCGGATCGAACGTGACGATCACGCGCTCATGCTTGAGATCGACTTTTACATCTTTTACCCCGGTAATTTTCTTGAGCACCGGGCGGAGCTTGCGCACGCATTCATTACATTCCTCGCCTTGAGTTGCAATTTCGATCGTTTCCAAAACCGCGTGGTCGGCGGGCTCTGGAAAAAACGGGTCGGCTGGATCGGGATCGTTTGGTCGCGCAGGATCCATCGGTTTCTATGTTTAACGTGCGAGAAGCGCGCAGCGGTCGTCTGTTTCCTGCTCTGTCATGTTGAGCGAAGCGAAACATCTCTGATTTTGTCTTGTGACGCACGGAAAGAACCGATCTGAGATTCTTCGCTTCGCTCAGAATGACAGCTGCACGGCTGCGCTGGTTGCCTTCCACGTACACCGGCATGAAGCCGGTATTACTGAGAATTCAGTCTTTGGCCGAGGATTGTACCTCACGAGCAATCGGTTCGAGCACGCGCCAGACGTTTTCGGCGAGAATTTTTTGCCCGGCCGCACTTGGATGAATGCCATCGGGCAAATTCAACGAGGGGTCGCCTGCCACTCCTTGCAGGAGATACGGAACGAGCGCCGCGTTGTTCCTGGACGCCAGGTCGCCGAACATTTTGCCGAATGCGGCGACGTAATCGTCCGCCGCATAATTGGGCAATTGTATTGCTGCGATCACAACGCGCACGTCCGGATTTCGGGCTTTCACCTTATCGATGATCTGCTGGAGATTGTTTTGAATCTGATCGACCGACAGGCCGCGGAAGGCGTCGTTGATTCCGAGTTCCAAAATGAAGATATCGATTTTGCGTTTCAAATGGGGCGGTAGTCGTTCCAACCCGCCTTCGGTAGTCCCGCCGGCCGCGCTCGCATTGGTCACTTGAAAGTTCAGACCGTCGGCGTGCAGCTTCTTCGCAAGCAAAGCCGGATAGGCTTCGCTCCGTTTAAGCATGAAGCCATCCGACAAACTATCGCCGAAAACGAGAATCGCTTTTGTTTCGGCAGCAGAAGTCACTTGGGCGAGCATGGTCGAGCAGATGCTGAGAAATACCGCCACAGCCCAATTCATTAAGCAAACGTCCAACGCCCAACGCCGAACGTCCAACGCCTAAACAGCCGAACCTGAATTGTTGGGCGTTGAGCGCCCGCTCGCGGAGCCTTTCGGAGTTGGACGTTGAAGCTTTTCCGCGTAACGGTTTAACTCTTCAACTCTTTAACTTTTCCCTATGCCAAATTTCGCTATCAACGGTTTCGGGCGCATCGGCCGCAATGTCCTTCGCGCCATGACGCAAAAACAAGTCGAGCAAGTCCTCGCAATCAACGATCTCACCGACACGCATACGCTGGCCCATCTCCTCAAATGGGATTCAGTGCACGGCAAATTCGAAGGCGAGATCGGTTACGATGACGAAAACATTATCGTCCGCGGCCACAAAATTAAAGTGTTAAAGGAGCGCGATCCGGCGAATCTGCCGTGGAATAAACTGGACATCGATGTTGTTCTTGAATCGACCGGGTTGTTTACGAGCCGCGATAAAGCCGAATTGCATTTAAAGTCCGGAGCAAAACGCGTGTTAATCAGCGCGCCGGCAAAAGATCCGGACGTGACGATTTGTATTGGCGTGAATGACGATGTCTTTGACCCTGCAAAAGACAAAATTGTTTCCAACGCCAGCTGTACAACCAATTGCCTCGCGCCCATGGCGAAGGTCTTGAACGATAAATTCGGTATCTCGCATGGGTTCATGAGCACCATCCATAGTTATACAAATGACCAGCGCATCCTCGATTTCCCGCATGAAGACTTGAGGCGCGCGCGCGCCGCGGCGATCAATATTATTCCGTCAACAACCGGCGCGGCGAAGGCGATCGGCGAAGTGATTCCAGAATTGAAAGGGAAACTAAACGGCGGCGCCTTCCGCGTACCCACTCCCGACGGGTCGGTCACCGATTTCACGGCTGTGCTCGAAAAGGATGCGACAGTTGACGGCATCAACGCCGCCTTTAAGGAAGCGGCATCGGACAAAAGTTACAAAGGCGTGCTCGAATACAGTGATGAGCCTCTGGTTTCCGAGGACATCGTCGGAAATCCCCACTCCTGCGTCTTCGATAGCAAGCTGACGCTCACACTTGGAAACCGTTTCGTGAAAGTAGTCGGCTGGTATGATAACGAGTGGGGTTACAGCAACCGCTGCGTGGAATTGATGGAAATGTTGGCTGGGTAGCCACTCTTGCTCATGCTCCTACTCATGATCATGCTCGAAGTATGAAAATCTACTTCGACCACGAGAAACTCGACGTTTACCAGGAATCTATCGTCTTTTGTAGTTGGGTCGGCGATTTGCTCGATCACGAGCACGAATAGATATGCAAAAACTTTCGCTGCGTGATCTGGATGTACGCGGAAAGCGCGTGTTAATGCGAGTGGACTTTAATGTGCCAGTCGAAACGCGCGGCGGCAAGGTTCGCGTCACTGATGACACGCGAATCCGGGAGAGTTTAGCGAGCATCAACTACCTGCGCGAGCACGGTGCCAAAACCATTTTGATGTCGCATTTTGGCCGGCCCAAAGGAAAGCGGGTGGAAAAATATTCGCTTCGCCCGATTGGCGAATATTTGCATTCGCTGATTCACCACCCCGTCATTTTCAGTCACGACGCGATCGGCGACGTGCCAAAAAAAATCATTGATCACATGGGGAGCGGCGATGTTGCGTTGCTTGAGAATCTTCGGTTCCAGCCAGGGGAGGAAACCAACGATCCGGAGTTCGCGAAGGCACTCGCCGAACTGGGCGATCTTTATGTGAACGACGCGTTTGGCGCCGCGCACCGAGCACACGCGTCCACCGTAGGCGTCACAAAATTCGTGCCGAAATCCGCGATGGGTTTCCTGATGGAAAAAGAGCTGAAACACTTGAAAGAAGGTCTTGAGAAACCGGCCAAACCATTCGTTGTCATCCTGGGAGGAGCGAAAGTATCCGATAAGATCGGCGTTCTCAAAGCGCTGATGGAGAAGGCCGACACAATTCTCATCGGTGGCGCGATGGCCAACACGTTTTTGAAAGCGCAGGGAATTCCCGTGGGGACTAGCCGGGTCGAATCCGACAAGGTGGATCTTGCGCGTGAGCTTCTCGATCTGGCGAAGAACAAGGATGTAAAATTTTTGCTTCCGATCGATGTCGTGGAGGCCGAGGAAATTCGTGCTGGGGCCGACATGCGAAACACGAGTCGCCTCTCACCACAACATGGAATAACCGATGGATGGCAGGCGGTCGACATCGGCGCGGCGACAATCGCACTTTACCAGGAGGAAATCACCAAGGCGGAAACAATTTTGTGGAACGGACCGATGGGAGTTTTTGAAATTCCAGAATTCGGGGAGGGAACGATTGCAATTGCGGAAGCAATGGC
>DATASP010000141.1:0-5549 GCA_036269155.1 Candidatus Udaeobacter sp. | reverse complement strand
TTCGTCTGCGCAATTATGCTGAGATCGACGAACACAAAAACCTCCCGTGGTCGAGTAAGAAGCTGCGCGAATGTTACCGGCGTGGTGCAGAAAAATTTGGCTGGTCCAAACGAAATAAAACGCCGGGCTCAATGCGAGCTGAGGACGGATCGCAAATTGGTTTTGGAATGGCGACAGCAATTTATCCGGCCGGTCAACAGAAAGCGGGTGCGACAGCGATTTTAAACCAGGACGGCACAGTCACGGTTCGAAGCGCGACGCACGAGATCGGCACCGGGACGTATACGGCGATGTCGCAGTTCGCGGCTGATAGTCTGGGGCTTCCGATTGAGAAAATCCGGTTTGAGCTGGGCGATTCGCAATTCCCATACGCGCCGAACAATGGCGGATCGTGGCTCACCGCAAGCGTCGGGCCGGCGGTGATGGGCGCGTGCAGAGAGTTGAAAAAGAAAGTTGGCGAACTGGCGGAAAATTGGCCTACCGATTCGGAGCAACTATCTAAACTGTTCGCGCAGGCCAGTCAGGAACAAATTCAGGCGGAGTTTAATTCGGAACCGAACAAAGACGAGAGGGAAAAGTTTTCATTTTGTTCCTACGGATCAGTATTTGTCGAGGTCCACGTTGATCCGTTTGGGCAGGTGCGGGTGAAGCGCGCGGTCGGAGTTTACGACATGGGCCGAATGATCAACCCACGCCTCGCGCGAAGCCAAATCATAGGTGGAATGCTGTTCGGTTTCAGCACGGCTTTGATGGAAAGCACCGTGCCTGATGAGAAAACTGGCCGTAACGTGAATCCCAACCTCGCCGAATATCACATCGCGGTGCATGCGGACACGCCAGAATTCGACATCGATTTTACTAACGAACCTGACCCGCACATGCCGGATCCCGGTGCGCGCGGCATCGGCGAGATCGGCATCGTCGGTTCCCCGGCCGCGGTAGCGAACGCAATTTTCAACGCCACCGGCAAACGCGTGCGCGATCTGCCAATCACGCCGGATAAATTATTATGAGCGCGCCGATTCCAGCGAAATCGATGAGCACAGCGCTGAGCCGGGTCGATGGCCGCCTCAAAGTGACCGGCACTGCTCGGTATCCGGCGGAATTTAATCCACCGAACGTGGCTTACGCGTTTGCGGTGATGAGTCCTATCTCGAACGGGACCATTACGGCAGTTGATTCGGCTGCTGCTGAAAAAGCAACGGGTGTACTCGCGGTGCTCACACACTTGAACGCGCCAAAATTGGCCGAGCCACCAAACGACCAAAAACAAGGAATTCGGATCGAAGAACGCGAACCGCTGGCCGACAATAAGATTTCTTATGGCGGGCAATACGTTGCTGCAGTCGTGGCAGAAAGCTTGGAACAAGCGCGCCACGCGGCTTCATTGTTGAAAATTTCGTACGCGCCCGAGGTTCCTGCTCTGAACATCGAGAATGCAATAAAGCAGACGAAACCTGGAAAAAATCTCGATCGAAACCTGCAACAGGTAAAAGGCGACGTCGCAGCCACACTCGGGAACTCCGATTTCGTAAAGATCGAGAACACCTACTCTACCCCGACCGAGACGCATAACCCAATGGAGTGCTCGGCCACGGTCGCGCACTGGCAAGCGCCGGACCGGCTGACAATTTACGATGCGACTCAATATGTGAAAGGCGCGCAGGCAGTTGTTGCGGACGCATTCGGGCTAAAGCGCGAAAACGTGCGCGTGATTTGCCCATTCGTCGGCGGCGCATTTGGCTGCAAAGGTCCGGTCTGGCCGCATACGATTCTCGCCGTGATGGCGGCATTAGTTGTGCGCCGGCCGGTCAAGCTGGAGCTGACGCGGCACAATATGTTTAGCGGCGCGGGCCATCGCACACCGACCTTTCAGACGATCGCATTGGCCGCGAACAAGGATGGGAAAGTGCAGGCCATTCGGCATCGTAGCGAATCGCTCACCTCCCCTGTCGGCGATTGGGTGGAACCATGCGGAATAGGTTCCACCAATGTGCTGTATGATGCGCCAGCGATCGAGTTCAGTCACATCGTCCATACAGTGAACATTTCGCAGCCTTCATTTATGCGGGCGCCAGGTGAATGTCCCGGCACGTATGCGCTCGAGTGCGCGATGGACGAACTGGCATACGCGTTGAAAATGGATCCCCTCAAGTTGCGGCTAATCAACGATTCGCCAAAACACCCTATCAAAGGGATTCCATGGTCAACGAAGCATTTGCGCGAATGCTATGAGCTGGGCGCCCGCGAGTTTGGCTGGTCCAGACGAACTCAAGAGCCGCGCTCAATGAAAGACGGACATCTGCTCGTGGGCTGGGGCCTGGCGACGGCAACTTATCCTGCCCATGCGCGGCGCGCCGAAGTGAAAATTCAATTCAATGCGGATGGCACCGCCATTGCAAGATGCGCTGCGCATGATCTGGGCACGGGACAATGGACATCGCTGACGCAAATCAGCGCCGATGCCATCGGCATTCCAGTCGAGAAAATGAAGTTTGAGCTCGGCGATTCGGCTTTGCCATTTGGACCAGTTGCAGGCGGGTCGAACACCACTGCGACTGTCGGTTCCGCCATTGCTGATGCCGCGGCAAATTTGAAAAGCAAACTCGCCGACCTCGGCGCGAATCCGGATAAGCCCGAATCGTTTGCCGAAACATTGAAGAGCAAAGGAATGGATTCGCTCGAAGCGGATGGGAAATTCAAGTTTGAGGAAAACAAAAAACTCAGTTTCCAAAGTTTCGGCGCGCATTTTTGCGAAGTGAAGATCGATCCTGAGCTGCCGCTCGTGCGAGTTACACGCTGGGCCAGCGTGATGGATTGCGGGCGTGTGGTTAATTTGAAGACGGGTCGTAGCCAAATTCTCGGCGGCGTCGTTATGGGAATCGGCATGGCGCTGGAAGAAGAGACCGTTTACGACGCAGCGACTGGGCTGCCGGCGACTCGAAATCTCGCTGATTATCACGTGCCGGTGCACGCCGACATCAACAGCATCGACGTCTATTTTGTTGGCGAACCGGATTATGCATTCAATCCGATCGGCGCGCGCGGCATGGGCGAGATCGGCATTACCGGTGCGGCTGCGGCGGTGGCGAATGCGGTCTATCACGCGACGGGAAAACGCGTACGCGATCTGCCGATCACGCCAGACAAATTGTTATGACTATGTAGTATAGTAAAGTGAACATGAAAGACATCTACGATATTTTACGCGAATGTAGGAATCGAAGCGGCGAAGATTTTGCGCTGGCTACACTCGTGCGCGCGGAAGGTTCAAGCTATCGACGACCCGGCGCGCGAATGCTCATTTGCAAAGACGGCACGACCGTCGGTTCGGTAAGCGCTGGTTGCCTGGAAGCTGAAGTCGCTGAGTGCGCACGCGAAGTTTTCCGTACCGGCAAGTCGATTGTTGTGTCTTTTGACACGCGGCGCCGTTTCGGTTGTGCCGGCAGGATCGAGATCTTCATCGAGCGCGTTGACCAAACGTTCTTTGCCGATCTCGTGGAGAACCTTCAAGCCCGGCATGTTCACGTCGCCGTTACACGTTTTGAAGGAGAAACATCTATTCAGGAAATTCCTCCGCCGCTTCGGTTATTGATTTTTGGAGACGGTCCGGACAATACGCCATTTCGTTCGCTAGGCGATTTCCTTGGCTGGGACGTGATCGAAATTATCGATCCGAATTCATTTTCGATTGAGCCCGACGCATGGACGGCCGCAGTTGTGAAGTCGCACAATTACGGACGCGATTTCGTCGCGCTTAAAAAACTGCTGCCTCTGGACTTGCATTACGTTGGACTGATTGGACCGCGCAAGCGACGGGACCAAATCATGAACGAGCTGCTCGATGTCGGCATCACCATCAATGCAGGATTTTTTGCGCCTGCGGGATTGGACCTTGGCGCAGAAACGCCGGAAGAAATCGCGCTTGCTGTTGTGTCCGAGATCCAGCGCATGTTTGGCCGAGGCTCGGGCGAATCGTTGCGGGAAAGAAAGTCGCCCATCCACGCAGCCTCGGAGCGCGCCGACAGATCGGCGCTTTCAAAGCGATGACATGTCACCGCACTCCAAAACAATTGGCGCAGTTATTGTAGCGGCGGGCGGCTCGTCACGGTTAGGACAGCCGAAACAACTCCTTCGATTTCGCGGGAAAAGCCTCGTTTACCACATTGTCGTCGCGTCACGCCAAGCGGGTTGTTCGCCTGTGATTGTGGTGATCGGGAGCGACAGCGAAAAAGTGACCGGCGAATTACGATCAACAAGTGCAGTAATCGTTGAAAATGAAAATTGGCAGCGTGGCATCGGCAGTTCGATTCGCGCAGGCATTCAAGGCTTGATTGACTACGCCCCCGAAATCGATGCAGTCGTTTTGCTGGTTTGCGATCAGCCGGGAGTAAACGCGGACACGATTCGAAACTTAATCAACCTGCGTGAAGCTACGAAAAAAAGCATCGTCGCGTCATGCTATGCGGGCACTCTGGGTGTTCCCGCTCTCTTTAATCGCTCCCTTTTTGATCAATTGCTTTCACTCCCCAACGAAGCTGGCGCGAAGTCCATTATTCTGCGAAATCGCGAGTGCGTCGCGCAACTTTCGTTTCCCGAAGGTGCGATCGACATCGATGCTTGGGAAGATTGGGAAAAGCTGAATGAATCTGACCATACCGAGCGCAGTGAAGAACAAGTAGCTGGGTCCGGATCACAAGCACTCAGCGTCCGAATAATCTCCTGAACGATCTGAAGAAACGGCCGGGAAGAGTTGCGGGATTTTGAGTATTACCGGGGACCTGCTGGGCGAACGGCCATTGTGAACCTCCATGTATCTGGCACGGTGCGGTTGGCACTTTGCCGACAGGCAGATCGAGATCATAGGCGGTTCCGGCCGCCATGCAGCCGGTGGTGGCAAGTTGGTTGGAAAGCGAACAGACCGTCGTGTGTTGCAATGGCATGGTGGGCTGCAACGGTTCGGCTGGATAATGTTGTGCCGCCTTGTTCATAACTTGAACCCAAACCGGCAATGCGAGCGCGGCACCATATCCGTGTGGAATGATCGTTGTCGGCTGATCGAACCCGACCCAAACGCCACAAGTCAATGTGCTCGTATAACCAACGAACCAGGCATCCTTGTAATCATTGGTGGTGCCGGTCTTGCCTGCCGCAGGCAGTTTAAATCCAAGTGAACGCGCGCTGGCGGCGGTGCCCTGGGTCAGAACTTCTTCCATTAACCGCGACGTCATCCAAGCCGCGCCAGGATTCAGCGCCGGTGCCGAGATGTGCGCGGCCCGATAAATTGGTTTGTGCTGCTGATTATCGATGCGCTCGATGATGTAAGCCTGCTTGCGAAGTCCCGCGTTGGGAAAAATAGAATACGCGGCGGTCAGATCTTTCAGGTCTGTCTCGAATGAGCCGATGTAGATGGCAGGACCGTGTGGAACGTTTTGAGAAATGCCGAGGTCGTTCGCGACTTTTTGCACCGTGTCGAGGCCGGCGAATTGTCCGACGCGCACGCTCATGGTGTTGCGTGAATGGATGAGCCCGTACGAGCAAAGCAAGGT
>DATASP010000140.1:0-7006 GCA_036269155.1 Candidatus Udaeobacter sp. | reverse complement strand
GTTTAAACAATCGATGAGCCGTTTTGGTATTTGCATTCGACCCTCCGGGAAGAAAATTATCACTTTCCTGACGTATCTCTAGTTGGTGCTGAAACTGAACGCCGCCGCCAACCCCTCGGCGCGCGAAACATTGTGTATGGCTACATGTGAGGTTTGCGGTAACGAATATGACAAGGCGTTTGAAGTGGTCGTCGGCGGGGAGCACCACACTTTCGACAGTTTCGAGTGCGCCATCCACGCGCTGGCGCCGGTTTGCGCGCATTGCAACTGCCGGATCGTCGGGCACGGCGTTGAAGCTGACGGAGAAATTTTCTGCTGCGTCCACTGCGCGCGCAAAAGCGGCAAAACGGAATTGAAAGATCGCGCTTGAGCGTTGCACGGTTAGGATAATTGTGATTGATGAGGATCGCTGTTGTCTGTAGCCGGGATCGCTGATCCCGGCACGCGAGATCAGCGTCATCCACTGCAAACTAGAAAGGTTCATATGAAAATGCTAAAAGCGTCGTTAATTGGCCTGACATTCTTATCCGTGGCTTTCGCCGCGCAGGCGCAGACATCCGCAGAGAAACCGTCCGCTCCGCTAAAGGCCATCGCGGTGCTTCATCCCACCGCTGGCAATAAAGTGAGCGGCACTGTCACATTCACCGAAGAGGCCGATGGTGTGCAGGTCCATGCAGAGCTAAAAGGGCTTGCGCCGGGAAATCATGGTTTTCACGTTCATGAATTCGGCGATTGCAGCGCGGCGGATGCAAGTTCCGCCGGGGCGCACTTTAATCCCACGAACAAACCGCATGCCGGGCCGGACGATCCCGAGCGGCACGTCGGCGACATGGGAAATGTAGAAGCAGACGCTTCTGGAAAAGCAACACTGGAGTATGTGGACCATCAAATTTCGCTGACCAACGATCAACAATCCGCGATTGGGCGCTCCGTGGTCGTGCACGCGAAAGCGGACGATCTAAAGACTCAACCGTCCGGCGACTCGGGCGCGCGCATCGCTTGTGGCGTAATTGGGCGGGCAAAAAGTCAGTGACGGTTAGGAGTTCCGCCTTCAGGCGGAGGGTTTATGCTTCGCGCGTGGTGACCGCGTAAACGCGGAACTCCGAACATCCGAGAATTGGCCAGCCCTACAAAAATCGCTCGTTAAATCTATCTGCTCGACAGAGCAGATTTCATTTGATCAATTAGACGAAATCATCGCCATACACGCTTATGCCACGAATATCTAAAATTGAATTGTCGCCCGATAACGGCTGCATCATCGACATGAAATGGAGCCTGGGGCCATTGAGCTATCACGCTTCTGCTGCCGGCAAGGTTACAGTTGAGCCGAACAAGGAAATTGTTCGGCTGCCTGAAATAGTACTTTACGACCACATCGGTTTTAAAGGTTCTTACGCCCGCACCAACCTGAGTTTCCACTACGTCGGTGATTACTGGAACGACCGGATGAGCTGCGTGATCGTGGAAAGCGGCGTTTGGCGATTTTATCGCGACGAATATTATAAAGGGCCGTATTGGGACCTCGGCCCCGGCTATTACGAAAGTTTCTTTTCCGAAAAAGGTCCCGACGATGTCGTCAGTTCCTTCCAGTGCATCGCGCTGACTTAGGCGTCGTGCGCCGGATTCTGAAATGTGTCGGCGCTTGACACAAGCGCCGCCGCTACAACGCCGCAAGATTGACAACTTCGCGCGCACAGCCCCAGGAGAGCGTGAAACCGGAGCCGCCGTGGCCGTAATTGTGAATGACAGTGCGGCCATCGCGCAATTCATCGCGTTCGAGCCGGACGCCTGATTTCCGGAATGGGCGCAGGCCGACGCGCTCGGCAAGAATATTCGGTTTGTCGATGTTCAGAACGCGGCTGCACTCAGCGATGATTTGATCTGTTGTGGCGACGTCGACGGCGATATCACCGCTCAGGTCATTTGTTCCCCCGAACACGCAATCGTTTCTGCGAGGGATCGCGTACATGAGCGGCGCATCATCGCAAACTATCGCGCAGGAAAGACGTTCGATTCTGGGCACGATCGCAACCTGCCCGCGATGTGGTTCGAGATCGACGTCGTGCACAAGTTCGCGCGCGCCGATTCCTGCACAATTGATCACCAGCTCGAATTGCTGATCGACGTCTTCGAGTTCTTGGAAGCGTACATTCGTGTTGATTTCGCCGCCGGCCTTGAGAAAACGCGCGGCGAGATAATCGAGGTAAATCGTCGTGTCCGTCAACGGGGCATGCAGCGTAAAACCGCTTTTGAATGATCCGCGTTCGCTCGCGATAACAGGTCGTGCACCCAAAGGGATCGCCCAGTCTGGAACCTGAATTTCTCGGTTCCGGGAAAACTGTCGCAGCTCGATTATTGAGACGCCACTCGCTGGAACACGCGTAAGATCGACGAGCACATCAAAGGTCTGGAGAGCCCAGGGAATGACTTTCTCTGCGGGCTCGGCGTCGTAGGGAAACCAAAGCGCCGCAGCCGCGCCGGATGTTGTCTGTTGTCCGGTCTCTTCAGCGAAGCTCGCTGTGCGATAGCCGCGCTCGGCGAACACGACCCCACACGTCAGGCCAGACACGCCTGCGCCAATGATGGCGACCGCTCGATGCATTTCCAAACGGTAGGGAGAGATTGCCGAACCGTCCGCAAAATTCTTCGCTTTCGGCCCGCGCTCGCTACGGCGAGCAGGCTGTGGTCGCGCCCTGCCGCAAACGAACGTACGTGCGAAGTCCGCCAGGAACGTCTAAGATTGGCCCGATATGGTTTCAGTAAATCGAGGCGCGCTCACCGAAAGAATTCTTACGGGCGAACGGATTTCGGCAGACGACGCGTTCGAGTTGTATCACTGGCCGCTGGAAGAACTCGGTGCGCTTGCCAATGCCAGACGCGATTTGGCGAAGGCGAAAAGCTATGGCGGGCGCGGACGCGAGATCGTGACTTACATCGTCGATCGCAATATTAACTACACGAATGTCTGCAACGTTTACTGCAAATTCTGCGCGTTTTATCGGACGGAACGCGACGAGGATCATTATGTGCTTTCGTTCGAGCAGATTGACCAGAAACTCGACGAGCTTTCTGCCGCGGGCGGAGTTCAGATCCTAATGCAGGGCGGGCATCATCCAAAATTACCGTTCCAGTGGTATATCGATCTTTTGCGGCACATCCGGGAAAAATATCCGCACATAAACGTTCACGGATTCAGTCCGCCGGAGTTCCAGCATTTCGCTGAGACTTTCGAGATGCCGCTGCCGAAAGTGATTTCGGAATTCAAGAAGGCGGGACTCGGATCGATCCCCGGCGGCGGCGGAGAAATTCTCGTAGACCGAGTACGGCAGAAAATTTCCCCCTTAAAAATAAACAGCGACCAGTGGCTCGAGGTAATGCAGGTCGCGCACGAGCTCGGATTGAAATCGAGCGCCACAATGATGTTCGGCCATGTGGAGACAATTGAAGAGCGAATCGAACATTTGCGGAGAATTCGTGATCAACAGGATCGCAGCGGGGGATTCACCGCATTCATTTGCTGGACGTTTCAACCGCAGCATACGGTGCTCAAGGTGAAGCACCCCACGGGAGTGTCTGAATATCTACGGACTCAAGCGCTGGCTCGGATTTTTCTCGATAACATCGAAAACGTGCAGAGCTCCTGGGTCACGCAGGGCCCGGGCATCGGACAAATCGCGCTCAGATTTGGCGCAAACGATTTTGGCTCCGTAATGATGGAAGAGAACGTAGTGAGCAGCGCGGGGACAACCTTTCGATTAAATGCCACGGAAATTGAATCGCTCATCCAAGACGCCGGCTACGAAGCGCGCCGACGAAATAATTGGTACAAACTTTTGAACTGAGAGTTCAAGCAAACATCGTGGACAAATCGCCTGATTCTGTGAAAATCTCGCCTTGACGATGCTGATCTTCTTCCCGATATAGCTCGCCTGTCCTGCGTGGGTTTGTTGGGCGGGGCTGCGCTTCTTAACCTATGAGATATTTTTCTGGATGGACGCGCCCCCGGCAATTTGCATTTTGGGTCGCCTCAATCTTCGCGTTGCTTGGTGCGGGGGTCGCCCGAGCACAGGCGCCTCCGGCGGCGCCGGGACCTCCCATTATCCGTTCCATCGAAGTGCAATACACAGGCCCTCAAACGGTCAGCAAGGAACGGATCCTGGCGCAACTGCGCATCAAGGTGGGCCAACCCTACTCCAATCAGGTGGTCGAGCAGGACATCGAGGCGCTTTATAAGACTGGGTCCATTCATAACGTTCGCATTTTTGCTCAGAACGAAGGGGATGGCGTGAAGGTGATCGTGGCCGTGCAGACACGGGCGATCATGCGCGAAATCGAAATCGTCGGGGCCGAACGAATGAAGGCGAAGAGACTGCGCAAAGAAATCAAGTTGAGACTCAACCAGCCAGTTAACGAACAGCAACTGGAGGAAGCGCGCCAAAAAATAATCGATGTATATCAGGGACAAGGATTCACCGACGTCAGCGTCCAATTTCGCGTCGATCCAATTGACGAAAAACGTGGCACGGCACGCGTGGTTTTCACCGTCAACGAAGGGGTAAAAGGAGCGGTACGCGCAATTCACTTCGAGGGAAACACGCACTTCAGCGAGAAGGTGCTGCGCAAACAAATGAAAACGCGCGGCAGGACGCCCATTTATTTCGTGGATAAATCCGGCCGCCTCGATGAGGTGCAGTTGGAGCAGGACCTGGACAAAATCCGCGAGTTTTACCAAGACCACGGCTACATCGATGTGGAAGTCAAGAGTGTCCGCAGGGAGCGCACCGAGAAGGGTCCGATGATCATTACCGTCGTAGTTGCCGAAGGCCCGCAATATCACGTACGCAAGCTGACCATTTCTGGTTACCAGGTGGCCAGAGAAGACAAAATTCGTGTGCTTTTAAAAATGAAGGAAGGCAGCGTCTATTCGCCAAAACAACTGCGCGATGATGCGAAGGCAGTGGCCGATGCGTACGGCAGCGGCGGGTACGTCGATCTCGTCGTTTTGCCGGAAGGCGAGCCGGCTGGTCCCGCGCAGATCGACGTGCACTATAAAATCGACGAAGGCGTCCGCTCGTTTGTAAACCGAATCAATATCGAGGGCAACACGCGTACCAAAGACAAGGTAATCCGCCGCGAAGTTCTCGTTGCGCCGGGAGATGTGTTTAACACTGTTCGGGTCGATATAACCAAGAAACGTCTGGACAACCTGGGTTACTTCGCAAAGGTCGAGACCTATCCAGAAGAGACAGACATACCCGGCCGCAAGGATCTCACCATTCTTGTGCAGGAAAAACGGACCGGCTCGTTTAGCTTTGGCGGCGGCTTCAGCACCGTCGATAAATTGGTCGGGTTCGCTGAGCTTACGCAGGGCAATTTCGATCTTTTCAACTGGCCTTCGTTTACGGGTGGGGGCCAAAAATTCCGGCTCCGCATCCAGTACGGAACCGAGCGGAGAGATCTTATTCTACAGATCACCGAACCGTACTTCCTCGATCGACGCCTCGCGCTCACCGGCCAGGCTTTTTATACCGAAGCAGATTATTTGAGCGCCGAGTATAACCAGCGCAATTACGGGTTCTCGATCGAATTGCGGAAACCAATTACTTCTTATATCTACTCGAGTTTGGGATATCAGCTGCAGGACGTCGATATTTTTAACGTGGACCCCACCGCGTCTGACTTCATCCTGTCGCAAGCAGGTTCAACCTTGGAGAGCAAGATCTTCGGCAGCGTGGTGTTTGATTCACGCGACAATGTCTTGCTGTCGCACCGTGGACAACGCATCACCTTTCAACCCTTTATTACTGGTGGTTTCCTCGGAGGCGATACGCAGATTTACGGATTGGATCTCGAGGGGTCCCAATACTTTCATCTGCCCAAGGACCTGATTCTGCTGATCAACGGCGAAATCGCGACTGTAAGTCAATGGGGCAACGGAGCTGATGTGCCAATTTACGAGCGGCTCTTTCTCGGCGGCTCAAATAATCTTCGCGGCTTCCCGTTTCGGGAGGTCGGCCCGCAAGATTCGAACGGCGAGCCAACCGGCGGCAAATCAATGGCGCGCGCTACTGTGGAACTTACTTTTCCACTTATCGAAAAAGCGCGCGGAGCAATCTTTTACGACACTGGTTTCGTGAACGACAGCCAGTGGTCTTTCGGCTTCAATCACATCGCTTCCGATATTGGTGTGGGGCTCCGGCTCGATTTGCCAATTGGTCCGCTCCGGCTCGATTATGGATATCCGATACAGCGTGACGGGTATAACGGAGGAGGTCATTTCAATTTCAACGTGGGCTATCAATTTTGAACGAATATATATGGTTGCAGTCTAACGCGATTCCGCCCACCGTATCCTCTGTTTTATGAAAAAATCTCTGTCCACACTGTTTGTCCTGATGCTGGGTTTTCCGCTTGCAGCGTTCGCACAGGGCACACTGAAAATCGGAACGGTCGATATGCAGCGCGCGTTTAAGGAATATAACAAAACCAAGGAGGCCGAGGCAAAAATCAACGATGCCAAGAATGCTGCACGGAAAGAATATGATGACCGGGCGGAAGATTACAAAAAAGCGCTCGACGAAATCAATAATCTGAACAAGCAGCTCGAGTCGCCGGCCCTTAGCGCGGATAAGAAGACACAGACCGCAAAGGAACGCGATGACAAGATTGCGAAAATTAAGAACATGGAGCGGGAGATCAGCGATTTCCGTCAAACGCGCGAACGGCAATTGCAAGAGCAGTTGATGCGCATGCGCGAGGGAATTGTAAAGGAAATCACCGATGTCGTAATGGACAAAATCAAAGCCAGTAATCTGGACCTGGTATTCGATAAGTCCGGCATGAGCATCAATGGGGTGCCCGTTTTGATGTACTCACATGACAACATAGACTTCACGAACGACATCATCACCGTGCTCAACAAGCCTGGCCGCGCCGCGCCGCCGGCTGTAAGGACTTCGGCCAGTGCGTCTGCCACGCCGGCAAGAGCTTCGAAACCTTAACT
>DATASP010000139.1:0-9862 GCA_036269155.1 Candidatus Udaeobacter sp. | reverse complement strand
AATGTCCCCTCGCCTTTCCACGTTTTCATCGCGGCGCGTTGGACGGCTTCATAGGCGTTCTTGCGCTCCGCGCCAGCGCGCGTGAGTGCCAGCAAAATCGACTGGCTGAAATACAGGCCTTTGGTTAATGCAAGATTTTGCGCCATTCGCTCCGGATACACCTGCAACTTTTCAACGAGGTCTTTCAGTTTCGCCAGCATGTAATCGAGCAGGATGCATGAGTCCGGCAGAATGATGCGCTCGGCACTCGAGTGGCTGATGTCGCGCTCATGCCAGAGCGCCACGTTCTCTAACGCAACAGCCGCATTCCCACGAATCACACGTGCCAAACCACTCAACCGCTCGCTTGTAATGGGGTTACGCTTGTGCGGCATCGCAGAGCTGCCTTTCTGGCCTTCACCGAAGAATTCTTCTACTTCGAGAACTTCTGTACGTTGCAGATGACGAAACTCTGTTGCCCAACGATCAACACTGGAGGCGATCACGGCGAGCGTGGCGACGAATTCCGCGTGACGGTCGCGTTGTACGACCTGGGTTGAGAGTGTCGCTGCTTTTAATCCGAGTTTGTCGCAAACCGCGCGCTCAATCTTAGGATCGATGTGAGCATGCGTGCCAACCGCTCCGCTTATTTTGCCGATGCGGATGCGCTCGCGAGTTTGGGTGAGCCGTTCTTCTGCGCGCCCGAATTCGTCATACATCAGTGCGAGCTTTAGGCCGAACGTGACTGGTTCAGCGTGCACACCGTGGCTGCGCCCAATCATCGGGGTCATCTTGAACCGGCGCGCCTGTTTCCCAATCGCCGTTCGCAGCGAGTCGAGGTCGTGCAGAAGGATTTCGCACGACTCTGTCAGTTGGACAGCGAGCGTCGTGTCCAATATGTCCGATGAAGTCAGCCCCTGATGGATCCAGCGCGATGCCGGGCCTACCGACTCAGCAACGTTTTCGAGAAAAGCGATAACGTCATGGTTGGTTCGCTTTTCGATTTCCAGAATCTTAGGAATCGAAAATCGCGCCCGCTTGCGAATTTCAGCGGCGTCCTCTTTTGGGATCTGGCAAAGGTCCGCCATCGCCTCACAGGCGAGCACCTCAATCTCCAGCCAGATCTGGAATTTGCGCTCGTCCGACCAGATTTTGCTCATCTCTGGCCGGGAATAACGGTCGATCACTGCATTAAGATAAAAGCGACCGCCTTGTGCGAAAAGTGTTTTGTTCATGCGGCCCCTGTAGCGTGCGCTGTCCTCAGCGCAGTGGTTGTCAAGAATCAGAACAAAACTCCGCTGAGGACAGCGGACTCTACAGCACGCGCGGGCATCTCCCTTTCGTTAACACTGCGCTTAAGCGCCGTGCGTCGCCACCAAGGCTGTCCTCCAACGTTTCGATGCGCTTCAGACCACTTCGCTGAAGCGAGGGGTTAATGAGACCAGGAAAGAAAATCGCTCCGGCGATAAATCACCGGAGCAAGAGCTAAAAGCCGTTTATCGCCGCGATCCTAGCAGACTCGGGCGCGCAAGAAACGCCCGTTGTCGTGCACCCGCACCTTGCCACTGGCAAGAAGGTCTGCAACCGTCGCGACCGTCTCCCTGCTGCTGTTCGTGCAAGAACTGACTGCCAGAATGAGATCACCTAGTGAAAGCCTGGTGCGCGCCTTTAGAATTTGTCGATTTTTTTTCATACTATGCCCGTTTTTTCCGAGAGCAGTTCCGGTGCCATTTCCAACTGTGAATATCTCCTCCATAGATCCCTTATAGTTATTCATTCGTTGTTCACCTTAGAACTGACCGCTGAGCGACACTTTTGTTCAATTTTCAAACACAAATCTTTTGGGCAGCCTTTCACTAATCGAGAAGGCGCGTTGCCCAAGCCAGGCGCACACCGGGCTTTTGACGACCGATAAAACCCCGAAATATATCGAATTTTGCTGCGACGTTTGTCAGCGCAACGACTTAGGCGCTGGAACGCGGCTTCATCAATCGCAGGGTGAGCATGTAAAGCGCTGCAAAAAGCGCGATCACCAGCAGGATCCCTCGCGATTGTCCGTGGATGAAGCGCACGAGCGCCTCGGGGTTCGTCAAAAGCTCCGGCTCAATCCTATAAGCTTTGTCCCCAAGATAGGCCAGGATAGAACACCACAGCGCTGAACCAGCGATCGTAACAAAACTGAATAGCCCGAAGTTCATGCGAACAATCCCTGCCGGAATTGAAATCAAATGGCGAACCACCGGTAGCAGACGAGCAAAGAACACCCCACCCGCTTCGTAGCGGGCCAGCCAATGCTCGGCGCGCTCCAGTTTTTTTGGCCTCAGCAAAACGAACCGTCCATACTTTACGATCAGCGGACGCCCGATGAACCGTGAAGCCCAGTAAGTGATCGCCGAGCCCAAATATGACCCTAATGTCCCGGCAATCACCACGCCAATGGGATTCAGTTTTCCTTGGGCCGCCAAAAATGCAGCTGGCGGAATGACGATCTCGCTCGGGACTGGAAAGATCGAGCTCTCCATCGCCATCAACACAACGATGCCGAGATAACCGCCGCTGAGGACCCAATTAAACCAAGTTTCAAGAAGATGATGCATATTGTCATTCCGGGCCCTTCGACTACGCTCAGGGCAAGCTCGGTCGAGCAATCTCTCGACGTCGATTCTGAATGAATTCGCCCTTAGTTCAGTCGAAAATGCGTAATCCGCAATCTGAATTTCCTCGAATCATTTCGTAAATGGCAATGTCATGTTGAGCAAAGCGAAACATCTCTGTGTATTTTCTGCGGGCGATGAGATCAGAACTGATCAGAGATTGAAAGCCTGGCCTCGCGGACTTCGTCCACTGCGTTGCAGCTTCGCTCCGCTCAGAATGACATTTCGCCATCGGTTGTAACCATGTCGATCTATCGGCGCGTTCTTAGCTACTACCGGCCTTTCCTGGGGCAAACGATCTTCGGGTTGAGCCTGGCGCTTATCGGCATTGGCCTGAACCTGCTCAAGCCGTGGCCTTTCAAGATTATCGTTGACGATTTTCTGCGTGCAGGACCAGCGATACGTCCCGACTGGCGCTTCTGGGTTCTGCTGTTGTGCCTGGCGCTGATCGGTCTTCAGCTTCTTTGGGGAATCATCAATTGGATTACAAATTATCTGTTCGTAAAAATCGGACTGCAGGCTTTGCTCAAGTTGCGCACCGATTTGTACTCGTACCTGCAATCGCTCTCGCTCAAATACCACGACGCACGGCGCTCAAGTGATTCCAGTTTCCGCGTGGCGTACGATTCGCAATCGATTCAGACAATTTACAACAAAGGTTTTACTAACATCTTCGGGTCGGTAATCACATTGATCGGGACTTTCGTTATCATGCTGCGACTGGACTGGCAGCTTACGCTCGTTTCGCTGGCAATTGTCCCGTTGGTTGTCGGCTCCATTTATCTCTTTGCGCACCGAATTCGGCGTGAATCGACGTCGATTCAGGAACAGGAGAGCGCTGTTTTGGCTCAGGCGCAGGAGGGCCTCAGCTCGATCCGGATGGTGCACGCGTTCGGGCGCGAAGATTTTGAAGTGCGCCAGTTCCAGCAGCAGGCGCGACAGAGCTTCCAAGCCAATTTGCGGCTGACTTTAACCAACGTGAACAGCGCACTTGTAATCAGCACGCTAATGGTAATCGGCACCGCAGTGATGTACTACATCGGCACGCTCCATGTTCTCGCCGGCACCCTCACGCTCGGCTCACTTCTGGTTTTCAGTGCCTATCTGCTGATGCTGTATCAGCCGCTCGAGTCCCTCACCTACACAGCCTGGGCAATGGAAGGCGCGACTGCCGGCGCGAAACGCTGCTTCGAAGTGTTGGACCGACAGGATGATGTCCGTGATTCGCCTGATGCAGTTGCCATTTCCTCGGCCGAAGGCGCAATTGCCTTTGAAGCGGTAAGTTTCGGCTACGCACGAGATCGATGTGTGTTGCAGAGCCTCGATCTGCGCATTAAGCCGAATCAAATCGTTGGCCTCGCAGGCGGCACCGGCGCCGGCAAGAGCACATTGCTCAGTCTCGTGCCGCGCTTCTACGATCCAACATCCGGTTCAATCAAGGTTGATGACCGGGATATTCGCCAGATCACAAAGAAGAGTTTGCGGGCACAGATTGCGATCGTGTTGCAGGACACGTTGCTGTTCTCAACCACAGTTCGGGAAAACATAGCCTACGGACGGCCGGATGCGAGCGAAGTAGAAATCATTGAGGCGGCGCGTCGGGCGCAGGCCGACGGGTTTATTCAGCAAATGCCGCAGGGATACGACAGCCCTGTCGGTGAAAGAGGCGGACATCTCAGCGTCGGTCAACGGCAGCGCATCGGAATCGCGCGAGCGTTTCTGAAAAACGCGCCAATCCTGTTGCTTGACGAACCTACTTCGGCGCTCGATCCGAGCACCGAATCTGCGATTATGGAAACGATCAAGGAACTAATGCGCGGCCGGACAACATTAATCGCAACACATCGCCTGGGCACAATTCACAACTTGGACAATATCATCGTGCTAGATCATGGACGCATCGCCGAACAAGGCCGCGGACCGGAACTCACCGCGCGCCGCGGCGTTTACGCAAAGCTTTATGCCTCTGGAAATTTTCCAGGCTAGCACGGCGTCCTACGTGTTTCCCAGCTTTGGCGAAAAGCGGCGGAGCACCGCCGCACTCCAAAACGTCGCCGCGATCACACCCGGCAAATTCGTCGCTTGCGTTTTGGAGTGCGGCGCTGTCGCGCCGCTTTAAAGGACTGCTTCGTGAGCAACGTTAAACAGGATCGGCACGTCGAAGGCGATTGGTGGCCAGAGCCAATTCCGGGCAATGTGGAGTTCGGCGAGGGATTCTATTGCGAGAGCGCACAAATCTTTCGAAAGCTTCAGAGCAAGAAAGCGCGCGCAGTACTTATCGGCAACCATGTTTCATGTTACGCGGGCTGCTCATTTGCGATTGGAGAGAAGGGTCATTGCACGATCGGCGATTTCACCTTGCTCAATGGCGCTCTCATCATGGCAGAGGAAAGGATAGAGATCGGATCGCATTGTCTTGTATCATGGAACGTCGGTATTGCTGATTCCGACTTTCACCCGCTTGAACCCGCGCAGCGTCTCATCGACGCGCAAGCTTTGGCGCCCTATTTCAAAAACCGGCCAGCCCGCCCCAAGTTGAAAACTGCTCCAGTTAAGATCGCCGACAACGTCTGGATCGGTATGAATGCCGTCATCTTGAAAGGTGTCACAATCGGGGAAAACTCGGTTGTCGCTGCAGGCTCAGTCGTTACAAAATCTGTACCGCCAAACACAATTGTTGCCGGCAATCCCGCCGTCGTGGTGAAGCAGTTTCAAATGTGATGCATCTCAACGCTCAACGCTCAACGTTCAACGCTCGACGCTCAATTCAGAACGGTGGACGTTGGGCGTTGGGTGTTCAGCGTTGGACGTTTCCGCCGCAATGAAACCGAAGCGCATCGTCGTCATGGGCTTCATGGGCTCGATGCCCATCGCGGGCGTGATCTGGCAACACATTCATTATGTCGTCGGTCTGCAGCGACTGGGGCACGATGTTTATTACATCGAAGACTCCGCGCGTCTTCCGTACAACCCGGAAACTTTCGAAATAACAAATGAATTCGATTACGCAGCGCAGCTACTAAGTCGGCTATCGCGAGAATTCGGGTTCAAAAATCGCTGGGCATTTTGCGCGCGCTATTTACCAGCGAATCCAACTGCCGGCCTGCCATTAAAAAAAATCCGGCAACTGTATCGCGAGGCCGATGCAATACTGAACGTTTGCGGGACGCAGGAATTTAATGACGACCTGCTCGCTTCCGATCGCATTCTTTACATCGAGAGCGACCCCGGCGTTGAGCAAATCAAGATCGACAAGGGCGTAAAATCGACAATCGAATATCTGCGGCGACATCGCGCGCTGTTCTCATTTGGCGAAAATGTCGGGACGAAAAGCTTTCCCGTTCCGACGCACGGATTCAAATGGCTCCCAACGCGGCAACCGGTAGTGACGGATTTTTGGCGAACAAAGCGATCCCCTTCTCGCGCCGCGGTATTCACCACGGTGGCCAACTGGTCCACCAGCGGCTTGAAAGATATTTCGTGGCGCGGACGGAAATATCTCTGGAGCAAGTCACGTGAATTCCTGCGTTTCATTTCCGCACCGACAAAGGCCGGAGAAACATTTGAAATGGCGACAAACATCGAACACGCCGCGACCCGCAAAGAATTTGAACGTAACGGTTGGCGATTGTGCTGCCCGCTGCAAATGAGCGTCGATTACTGGCTCTATCACCATTACATCCAGCGCTCCAAAGGCGAGTTCACTGTGGCAAAGGACCAGTACGTCCGGCTCAACAGCGGCTGGTTCAGCGACCGCAGCGCATGCTATCTGGCAGCAGGTCGCCCGGTTGTCACTCAGGAGACCGGCTTCACCAAACTTTATGGCGGAGAGGCAGGACTGCTATCCTTTCAGTCACTCGATGAAGTCGCCGATGCAGTGATAGCAATTAATCGCGAATACGCGAAACACTCCCGTGCGGCTCGCGCCATCGCTCGCGAATTCTTCGAAGCAGAAAAGGTGGTCAAATCAATTCTAGACCGAGCTGGCATTTGAGCTGATCTTCCTCGTTTACAAAGTGGAAGTCATTTTCGGCACGTCAGCAGATTTGAACGCATGAAGCCTCCGGCATGTCAGTATGTCGCGAAAGGCAACTTGCAAATTGAAATCCTAATCTTGATTTTCGATCAGGTTGTTTAAGTTTCGAGCCTTTCCCGCCAAATGAAGCGCATTTTTGTTATCGGTTACGCTGCTTTGCTGTGTGCGTCGATTTCGTACGCGCAGGACAACACGCCTGCGCCGCCTCCTGTTGAGCCGCAAATTCCGGGTCAGCAGCCGGGCGCATCGCGATCGACTCCCCCTGCACAGGCAGTCGTGCCAGTTCCGGTGCCGATTGCACCGCCAAAACCAAACGGCCCGGTCCAGAAAAGTCTTGTTCGGATCACGGCCACGTCGTTGGAGCCTGATTACAGGGCGCCGTGGAACGCGGGCGGGCTTCAGCGCGGCGTCGGCGCTGGGTTTGTCATCAGCGGCAATCGCATCATGACGAACGCGCACGTGGTCGCCAATAGCCGGTATATCACAGTGGAGCGCGATGCCGACCCCAATAAGTATCCGGCGACGGTGCAATTCATCGCGAATGATTGTGATCTGGCACTCGTCACTGTGTCGGCTCCAGATTTTTTCAAGAACATGGTGCCGCTAAAATTTGGCGGCATTCCTGCGCTGGAATCCACCGTTTCGGCGTATGGTTATCCAATCGGCGGCGAACGGATGTCGGTTACAACCGGGATTGTGTCGCGAGTCGATTTCCAGCTCTACACGCATTCGTCTGTTGACCAGCACCTTGCGATCCAGATCAGCGCGCAGATCAATCCGGGCAACAGCGGTGGTCCGGTGATGCAAGACGCCAAAGTGGTGGGTGTCGCCTTTCAAGGTTACAGTGGCGATGTCGCTCAAGGCGTGGCCTACATGATTCCGACGCCGGTGATAAATCGGTTTTTAAAGGATATCAGCAATGGGCATTATGACGAATACCCCGATCTGGCGATCACCTACGCGAAGCTGCAAAATCCCGCGCAAAGAAAGTTTCTCGGGTTAAAAGATGACGATCGTGGCGTGCTGGTTAGTTCTGTCGTCGCAGCCGGCCCATCGGATGGTATTCTTCGGCCGGGTGACGTCCTTCTCACGATCGACGGCCATCCCATCGCCAGCGATGCGAATGTCGAGGTAGAAGGTGAGCGCGCACAGTTCGAGGAAGTCGTCGAGCGAAAGTTCAAGGGTGATTCGGTCAAGTTCGATATTTTGCGGGACAAACAACCGGCGACGGTGACAATTAAACTATACAAGCCCTGGCCGTACTCGATTCAAGGCCACAGCTACGATGTGCGGCCGCGTTACGTCCTTTACGGCGGGTTGCTTTTTCAACCCTTAGACCTGGACATGCTGGAAGCGTATCGTACAAGCGATCTGCGGCTTCGTCATTTCTTCGAATACTTTATTCTTGACCAAATTTATCTTCAGCATCCCGACGTAATTGTGTTGAGCAACATTTTGCCCGACCCAATTAACACCTATCTGGCGCCTTACCGCGGTGCGATTGTGGATGAAGTAAACGGCAAGAAGATTCGGACACTCGACGAATTGGCAGAGGTTTTCGCGCAAGGGCCGAACCAATTGGTCATTCGCATGATTGGTGACGGCCCTCCGCTGGTGCTTGACCGCAACAAAGTGGAATCTGCGCGCGAACGCATCAAGACGCGTTACAATGTAGCGAAGGAGCAAAATCTGGAGGAACGACCGGGGTCAGGCGCACCAGTGCAAGCGAACAAAACCTAGCATGCTAAAACAATCTCTCATCGCTTTCGGCGTTATTCTTGTCGCAGCTAGTGGGGCGCTGGCAAAAAAGGAGCCTGCTGTCCCGGCCACAGCAAGTAAGCAAAAGCAGCTGGCGCTCGTTCGGGTAAATGTGACCGGCCAGTCCTATGATTACTTTCGACCGTGGCAAAAAAAGGCGCCATTTTCAAAGCGAGCGCTTGGAGCGGTCTTGTCCAAAGGCCGTGTGCTCGTCACTGCCGATCTTGTTGCAAACCAAAACTTTGTCGAACTCGAGCGAGCCGAGTCGGGTGAAAAAACAGCAGCCAACGTGCAGGTGATTGATTACGAAGCGAACCTGGCGCTTCTTGAACCAGCTGAGAAAACATTCCTGGACGGAATCACGCCGCTCGAAATCACTCCTGATACAGTCGTCGGCGACCGGCTTGCCGCGTGGCAATTGGAACCAACCGGTGCCTTGCTCGCGACGGAAGGTTTGGTGACGACGATTCAAATGACCCCCTATCCCATCGACATTGGGCAATTCCTCACCTACCGCGTCAGCATCCCGATGCAATATCGGGAGAACAGCTACACGGTTCCGCTGGTTAAGAATAACAAGCTAGCTGGATTGCTATTGCGTTACGATTCCCGCTCACAACTGCTCGACGCCATCCCAGCGCCGATCATCACGCATTTTTTGAAAGAGGCCGAAAGCCAGCAGTATCGTGGTTTTCCCTCCGCTGGATTCTCATTTTTTCCCACGCGCGACCCGGAACTGCGTGAGTTCGCCCAGGAAAAAGGCAAAGGCACCGGCGTGTACGTCACGAATATAGAACCGGGCACGCCGGCGATGAAGGCCGGACTTCAGGTGGGCGACGTCGTGACTGCGATTGGGAATCATGACATCGACCAAAATGGCAATTATGTGGATCCACTCTACGGCAAGATCGAATTCACAAATCTGCTGACAGCTCACGCCTATGCGGGTGACGTTGTCTCTTTCCACATTGAGCGTAAGGGGAAGCCGATGCAGGTAAATCTGACTCTGGAACATCGCGATGCGAAAGATTACGTGAGTCCGCCGTATAATCTGGATCAGCCGCCGCGATATTTTGTCGTTGGCGGTCTGATTTTTCAGGAGCTATCCCGTCAATATCTCAAGGAATGGGGACCCAACTGGCAACGAGAAGCGCCTCAGCGCCTGGTTTATTTCGACCATTTCCAATCCGAGCTTTTTCCGGAGAGGAATCGGCGCATTGTGATCCTCAGCCAAGTCCTGCCTGCCAACAGCACAATCGGCTACGATGACCTTGCTTATCTGACCGTAACGAAGGTGAACGGCAGAGAAATCAAATCGTTAGACGATTTGGCGGAAGCGATAAAGCATCCAATCGAAGGTTTCATCAAAATCGAGACCGAAGAAGATCCAAAGCAAATCGAGCTTGATGCGACGCAAGTCGCCGCCGAAGCGCCC